>CAMLKY010000160.1 GCA_946480545.1 uncultured Acidobacteriota bacterium | reverse complement strand
GTTCTTTGAGTCGGGCATCAATCGCATCGCGGGTGGCGTAATCGATGCGGATCACCTGCTGTCTCGGGGCGTACTGCTGTCCGGCGAGGACACGGACCTTGGTGGTCGTCTGCAGCTTGTCCGTCCGGACAAGCAAACCGCATTCGACACCGGACATTTCCAATGTCTCCAGAAGACATCCGCCATTCTGATCGGTTCCGACAAAGCCTACCAACACCGGGGTGCCGCCGAGCGATGCGACATTCACTGCGGCATTCGCCGCTCCGCCGGCCCGCGTCTCGGTATTGTCATGGTCGAGTATAAAGACGGGAGCCTCACGCGACACGCGGGATATGGTTCCGTGGAGGAACTGGTCCGCGACGACGTCGCCTAGTATGACGACTTTGCGCCCGGCGAATTTGTTGCGGACTATATCGGTGAGTCTCGGCATTCCCGAAAAGCAAAAAGGGCGAGAACCATCCGGCTCTCACCCTTAAAATCTAACACTAGTTCAGATCCTAGTGCGAGTCGTAACTCGCGATCGGGAAGTCGTTTGCGATTCCCCAGTTCATCACGGTCAGGCCGCTGTCGCTGCTCCGGAGAACGTAGAATCGACCGTCAGTATCACGCCAGATGGCCATATCGGTCTTGCCGTCGCCATCGTAGTCGTTCTGCGTGTTAAGGTCCGTTCCGGTGATGCCGAACGTCTGGGCGATCAACCCACCGTCGGTGCTCTTGCGGACGTACCATACCAGGTTGGAGCTTGGCGTCGAGCCTTCACGAACAACCGCGATGTCGGTCTTCTGATCGCCATCGTAGTCGCCCGGGACGACCAGGTCGTTGCTAAGGCCCCAGGGCACGATGTCGAATCCGCCGGTCGTCTTGGCAATGTAGAACGTACCCTGCGATGCCGCCGTAGCACCGGGCCGTTGAACCGCAAAGTCGAACTTACCGTCGCCGTCGTAATCCCCCGGGGCAACGTAATCGGTCGTAATGCCGAACTGATAAGCCACAAAGCCCTGGTCAGAGCTGCGAAGCACATACCAGATCATTGCACCGTTCGTGCGTCGAACTACTGCCAGATCCGTCTTGCCGTCATTGTCGTAGTCGCGGGCGACCGGTTCGTCGCCGGTGATCCCGAACGGGATGGCGGTGAATGTGCTGTCGCTGCTGTTGATGCGGTACCAAACGCCATTCGTGTCGCGCCACACCGAAAGATCGCCCTTGCCGTCGTTATCAAAATCGCCAGGGGCCATAAAATCCTCGTTGGCGATACCGAACGTCTGGGCGATAAAGCCACCGCCACTCTGCGAGATGTACCAGACATTCGTCGAGGGACGGAAGATCATGAAATCGGCCTTGTTATCCAGATCCGTGTCCAGGGCCTTACGGAGGCTTATTTGACCAAACGCGGACGAGCCCAACATCACTGCGAGGACCGCGACGAAAATAGCTTTGCCACTGGCGGCTACAAAATCTCTCATCGTAATATTCCTTCTTTTAATCCTTATAAGGTTCGAGCAGATGTGCTGCTAATTGACCAGGAAGGATAACTATACTATCAGTTTCACGAACAGCGCAAGAAATTCCATCAAAACGCTGGCCTATTATTCGACCGCTTGAAAAACCTGGAAAAACCTTATGGACGCTCGCTTAGACGCGCTCAAGTCAACAATAGTTGGAAAAACGCTAAGATTTTACAAAAATCAGTTTCTTGACTGAGTTACGGTCACGTTTTGCCCACCTATCGTTATCGTCCCAACCCTTGAGATCGACCGGTTAAACCCGACCCAAAAACTCACGGTTCCATTTCCGCTCCCAACGTTCGAGCCGAGTACCTTGATCCAGTTCGCATTGCTCTTGACCGAATAATCGCAGTTCTGGGCCGCAGTAATGTCGATCGTGAATTGACCGCCCTTCGTCCGGGCCGTGATCGCCTGATTCGAAAGGTTGAAAGTGCATACGGTCTGGTCGGTAAGAGCACGGCCCACATTCAATCGCCCACCCGTCCGGTTGAAACCGTTGAAGGCTGGAAGCACATCCACAGTGTTCATCAGGGTGGCCTTTAGCGACGCCGGCGACAGTGCCGGGTTATAGGCCGAAAGCAGCGCGGCCGCACCGGCGGCGTGCGGCGAGGCCATCGACGTGCCGCTGAGATTTCCGTAGCTCGAGTTCGACGTGTTTGTCGTACTGCGGATACTTACCGCCGGAGCCGCAAGGTCGACCGTCGTCGCACCGTAGTTGTAAACCCGTGCGTCAGACGAATTCGATCCGCCGACCGACAGGATGCTGGGCGAAGTGTAGCTTGCCGGGTAGAACGGGTTCGTATCGTTGTTCGTACCTGAGTTGCCGGCCGCGAAAACGTTCAGGATGTTCGCATTGCCGAGGGCATCGATCGCATCCTTTGTCGCCTGGTCATAGCCGCAGGCCTCGTTACATCCGCCGTATGAATTGTTCGTGACGCGAATGTTGACGCCCCGATTCTTCATCATCAGAACGTACTGGTAAGCGGCGATCAGCATCGCCGATGTGGTATCGGTGCCGGACGGGCTGTAGATCTTTATGGTCATCAGCTTCACCGTCCAGTTGACGCCTACGACGCCCAACATGTTGTTGCCTACCGCACCGATAGTTCCCGCGGTATGCGTACCGTGACCGTTCTGGTCGATCGGATCCGAATCGTTGTAGCGGAAGTCCCAGCCATAGAAATCGTCGATGAAACCGTTGTTATCATCGTCCACGCCATTGCCGGCGATCTCGCCTGAGTTCGTCCAGATATTTGCGGCCAGGTCCTCGTGCGTATACCGCATTCCGGTGTCAATATTCGCCACGACGACGCTCGAGCTTCCGGTACTGAGGTCCCACGCCTGCGGAGCACCGATCTTCGTCATCCCATATAGAAGCCCGCTATTGAAATCGACGTCGTTCGGCGTAGCCAGAAGCTGGTAGTAGAAGTTTGGCTGGACCGCGACCACGCCCGGAAGCTTCTGGTACTGCTCGATCGCCTCGTTCACAGACATTCCCGCCGGCAGTTTTATGCGCCGCCATCCCAGGGAAGCAAATTCTTCGAGCGAGCGAGCTCCCGAGTCCGACAGCTTGCGTTCCGAATCCTTTGCACGCTCCGACGCGTCGACCTTTATCAACACTTCGTCGACAACGAACTTCTCACCTCTCTGCTGTGCGAGCAGCGCCGAGGCGGTCATCAACATTAAAGCGAGCGAGATGGCGATCGATTGCAAACTACGGCGCATATGGTTTGAATGGAAAATCGCACCAGTCATTCCAACGGTGCTTGCGAGTTACCTAAAAAGACACTCGATTATATGTACTCGAGGAAATAAATACCAGAGATTTTCGCGAAGTATCAATGAGGAGTGGGGCGGCTAGTGGGAATCGAACCCACGACATCCAGAACCACAATCTGGCGTTCTAACCCCTGAACTATAGCCGCCACAAGATTATTTGGGATTTCGGATTTGGGATTGAGGATTTAGTACCTTAAAGCCTAAATCCGCAATCCCAAATCAATCCGCGCCCCCGGCACGACTCGAACGTGCGACCCACAGCTTAGAAGGCTGTTGCTCTATCCGGCTGAGCTACGGGAGCATATCAAAAAACGAAGTAAAATCTTAGCTACTGGGTTGGGACAAGTCAAACTTTAGGCTGGTTTAGCATGGGTCTCATTGATCTTGGCAAGCATCTGATCAAAGACCTCCGTCAGGTCGAGCTCGCTTGTGTCTATGACGATCGCGTCATCGGCGATCGTGAGCGGAGAATCTTCGCGTGAGACGTCCCGTTGATCGCGTTCATTGATCTCAGCGAGCGTGTGTTCGTAGGTGGTGATGCGGCCGCGGGCCTTGTCCTCGGAGAAGCGGCGCTGCGCCCTCGCCTCGGGTTTGGCGGTGAGAAAGAACTTGTAATCGGCGTTCGGAAAAACGACGCTCCCGATATCCCGGCCCTCCAGAACGCATCCGCGAGGATCCCGGCTGCCGATCTGGCGCTGATGACGGACCATGATCCGGCGAACTTCAGAGATGGTCGAGACCACGGACGCCGCTTGCGCCACCTCGAGCGTGCGGATCTCGGTCGAGACATCGCGACCGTCGAGGATCACCATGAGGTTATCGGGTTCGCCCGTGAGCTCGATGCGGGCCTGTTCGGCGATCCTGGCGACCTCGGCTTTATCTTCGAGATCTACTCCTTTTGATATCGCCGACAGGGCGGCGGCCCGGTACATCGCACCGGTGTCGAGATAGAGAAGTCCCAGTTCTTTGGCAAGCATTTTACCGAGCGTAGATTTACCGGCTCCGCTCGGCCCGTCGATGGCGATGATCATTCAGTTCAGAGTTAAAATCTAACCGAGAGACTTTTTGACTTTCGAAGGTAGTTTAGCAAAAACCATTTCGTAAGACTCGCGGATCAACTCCTTCAGTTCGGCTGGCGTTACAGCCTTTGTATCCTCGATCGTGATCCAGTGATATCGGGCGACGTAGTGTGCAGGGATGATCCCGTCGCGCTCGGTCAGCTCGGCGAATTTCTCCGGCGTGGTCTTCAACGACACGCCCCCGCTCGAGTCGGCCGATGTAACGGTGAACATCTTTCCACCGATTGAAAAGCAAAGGTCGTTTCCCCATTTGATGTCTTCCGTGACTCCGGGAAATGCGAGACAGTATTTACGAAGTTGTTCGATGTTCATAGCGTGAGTACGGCCTTTCGCAATACCTCTATCGTCCTTTGGATATCGTCAAGTGAGACGTCGAGATGCGTCACCATTCTGATCTGAGTTTCCGAGATGCCGATCGCCAGGATCCCGTCCTCTTTCAGACGCGAACAAATATCCGACGATCTCGATCCGGTTCCCGAGACGTCCATTATCACAATGTTCGTCTCGACCTTCGCGGGGTTGATCGATACTCCCGCAATTGTGGCCGCACCTTCAGCAAGCTGTCTCGCTTTCTCATGATCTTCGTGCAGGCGTGCCGGACCTTCTTCCAGTGCGACCAGAGCGGCTGCAGCCAGGATACCGATCTGACGCATGCCGCCGCCGAGCCGTTTTCGCCACGTTCGAGCCTCGTCGATGAATTCCCGACTCCCAAGCAGCATCGAGCCGGCCGGCGCACCCAGGCCTTTGGATAAAGTGAACATCACCGAATCGCAATAACGCGTGAGATCGGCGACCGACGTGCCCGACGCTACAGACGCGTTGAAGATACGCGAGCCGTCCATGTGCACCTTCAAGCCGATCATGTGAGCTTGCGTGCAAACGTCGGCACAGGCCGCGGCGCTCATAACGCTTCCGCCGGCAAAGTTGTGCGTGTTCTCGAGGCAGATCAGAGCTGTCGGAGCGATCCAGTATGCGGAGCCGACGTGCAGGGCAGAGCTGATCTCATCCCACGTCAGATGGCCCGAGCCATCGATGCTTTTCACGGGACGAATCGTGATGCCCGAGATCAAAGCCGCAGCGCCGAGCTCGTAATTCAGGACGTGTCCTCGCTCTTCGATGATTATCTCCTGTCCTGGTTTAGTGTGAAGCTTGACCGCGATCTCGTTCGCCATCGAGCCGGTCGGCACCCACAACGCGGATTCCCGTTCAAAGATCTCGCACGCACGTTCCTGCAGACGATTTACCGTCGGGTCTTCGCCAAACACATCATCACCAACCTCCGCCGCCGCCATCGCCGCACGCATTTTCTTCGAAGGCTTTGTAACAGTGTCGCTGCGAAGATCGATCATCGATGAGGATTTTGACACGAAACAGGGGATTACGAAATCGTGGTTGCCA
>CAMLKY010000159.1 GCA_946480545.1 uncultured Acidobacteriota bacterium | reverse complement strand
CCTCCTGTGATTTTAGATTTTGGATTTTGGATTTTGGATTCAAGAAGGTACGTCACACCGTCCGTTCAATCCAAAATCCAAAATCCAAAATCCAAAATCCACATCACCGACCCCACTTCAACTTGTTCCTCAGCACATCGAAATAGTTGCGGTTTGCGGGCTGGACCAGATTGAATGTGGTGCGACTTTTCCGGATGCGGACGCGATCGTCGGCGTCCATCGTGTACCCGATCTGGCCATCGAGCGTGAGCACGACCCCTTCGGTTTCCTTCTGCAGCTTAAGCTCGATCATCGCGTTATCAGGCACAACTATCGGCCGGTTCGTCAACGTGAACGGACAGATCGGCGTCAGCACCACTGCGTTCATCGACGGGTAGATTATCGGCCCGCCGGCAGAGAGGTTGTATGCGGTCGAGCCCGTCGGCGTCGAGACGATCAAGCCGTCGGCCCGAAACGAGTTTACGAAAAGGCCGTTGAGGCTGACCTCGATCTCGATGATCCGCGCCAGAGCGGCTTTGTTAATGACGACGTCGTTCAGTACCCGTCCCGTTGCGAGAACTTCATCGCCGCGGCAGTGCTCTGCCGAGAGCACAACGCGCGGGTCGATCTCATACTCGCCGGCGAAGATCGCCTCGAGCGTGGGAAACATCTCCTCGATCCGGAAATCGGTGAGATAGCCAAGACTCCCGTAGTTCACGCCTAGCACCAGCACATCTGCGTCGCCAACCAACCTCGCGGTCGAGATCATGGTCCCGTCTCCGCCGAGTACGACTATCAGGTCCGATCGTGACCCGAACTCATCGTCGGGGACGACATCGATGTCGCACGATTCCGCGCTCTGGTCCTGGATCCTTCGCTTTCCGACTACCGTGATCCCTCGCTTCTCGAGCCAGTCCGACAGCTCGCACGCGGTCCGCCAAGCCTCGTCATTATTGGGCTTTACGATCACACCGACCGATTTTATTTCCCGCTCCGGCATCTGACGTATGATTAACCAAATAGGTCTATTAAGGCAACCTGCTTCTCTTGCAGGTCGTAGTCAAAAGGCTGGTGGCGTTCCATCAATTCCGTCTGTTCGGTGTTTTCTGTGGTTATCTCTCCTCCGAAGGCGCACAACTAAGGCAACCACGGAAAACACCGAATACACGGAAAGAATGCGCACCTATCACTCCCGCATACCCTTGCGAACTCGGCGAGCTTTGCGTGAGATCGATCCTTGCACGCAAAACTCGTCAAGCTCGCAAAGTGAAGAACCTTCACCCTAAGTTTTTGCATCGAACCCTACGTATTGTAGAATCGCACTTTGTCCCAATCGGTGTTTCAGCTCAAATTTACAGGTATTAAGAGATGTTAAAGTTCTTCAATCGTCTGGAAAAGACGCGTAATTTCGTCCTCCTCATTTTTGCCATTCTCATGGTGGCGAGTCTTATCTTCTTCTACGCTCCGACGACGGGAAATCTCGGCGGCGATCTCTCGCGCAGCGAGGAAACGGCCGCGAGCGTTTCGGGTGAGGACATCACCGTCGGTGAGCTCTATCGACAGCGTGAGATGTACAGCCGGTTCAGCCAGGGCCGGCCTTATCCTGCAAAGCTGCTTCTCGACGGTATGATCGCGAGTCGGATCAGCCGCATCGAGGCTGACCGGCTCGGGCTGACTGCTTCGGACGCTGAGGTCGCTGCGCGGATCCGCGAACAGTTCAAGCCACAGGACGGAACGCCCTTCGATCAGAAGGTCTACGAGCAGAATGTGATCCAGCAGGCCGGCACCGTCGCGGCTTTTGAAGAGGGTGTGCGTGACGATATCAGCGGTGAGAAGCTTCGTGCCTTCATCACCTCCGGCGTGACGGTTTCGGAAGAAGAGCTTCTCAAAGATTTCCAGCGAAAGAACACCAAGTTCGACCTTAGCTACGTGGCGATAACGCCGGCGGCGCTGGGCCAGACGATCACGCCGACCGAGGCCGAGCTTCGAGATTACTTCGAACGGAACAAGCAAAGCTATTACATCGGCGTGCCGCAGAAAAAGATCCGTTACGTCTTTATCAACACCGAAAAGATCGGCCAGAAGCTCTCCATCCCGGAGGCCGACCTTCGCGCCGAGTATGACAAGCTTCCGCCGGAGAAAAAGATCGCGGGCGTGCTCGGCCAGGAGATCGTGCTTCGCGTCGCAAAACCGGAGTTCGAAACGCAGGTCATGGAGAAGGCGAATGAGATGGTCGACCGTCTGCGCACCGGCGGCGACACGGTTAGCGAGGAATCCTTTGCCGAAGCCGCGAAGGGACAGTCGGAAAATGCAGCGACGGCCGCGGTCGGCGGCAAACTGCCGGGGCCCGTACGTGAGAATCCCAACAAGCCGGATGATCCATATCAGCGTCTGCTGAAAATGAAACCGGGCGAGATAACCGAACCGATCAGTTATCAGGGCCGATACTTTATTTTGCGCCGCGGTGGTGAGGTTCCGAAGTCTTTCGAGGATGCAAAGAAGGAGCTGGAAGTCAGTCTTCGCAATCGACGGGCATATGCTGTCGCTGCCGAGCTTGCGCAGAAGGTGTCCGATACGCTCAAGCAAAACAAGGATGTCCAGGCTACTGCTCAGCAGTATGCGAGCGAGGCGAACATGAACGTCGCGGAAATGATCCGCGAAACGCCTTACGTTAAGCCTGGCGACAACATCGAGAACATAGGAACGTCGCCTCAATTCGAGGAAGGCATCGCAAACCTCCAGAACCCGCAGGACGTCGGCGACAAGACTCCGATCCAAAACGGTTTCGCGATCCCGATGCTCGTTGATCGTAAAGAGCCGCGTGATGCGGAGTTCGAAGAGGTGCGTGCGGAGCTGGTCGAGGTCGTCAAGCTCGAGCTGGCCCGAAACAAGATCGAGCAGATCGCTAACGCCGTCGCGTCGGGTTCGACGACCGCAGCCGCCGTTGCGTCATCTGCCGTTGCGCAAAATCTGACGGCCAAGGACCAGAAGAGCTTCATTCTCGGCTCGCCGCTTGGCGAGGGTCCGTCCGCGACTACAAGCGAGGCACTCGAAGATGCCATTTACGCGATGAAAGAAGGCGAAGCCACGAAGACGCCCATCAAGATCGGCGATGCGTATTACATCGTCGGTGTGACCAAGCGCGAAGATGCGAATATGGATGAATTCGCAAAGCAGCGGGATAGCTTGATGCAGCAGATGCTGGCCGAAAAACGCGGCCAGGTATTTCAAGATTACCTCGCATCGACACGGCTCACGCTCGAGAAAAACGGCGACATCAAGATCTACAAAGACGCGATGGCCAAACTCGATGAGCCGGCGCTCGATTTTGGGAACCTGGGACAGTAGAAGCCAGTAGCCAGTAGGCAGTAGGCAGTAGGCAGAAGGCAGTAGGCAGAAGGCGGAGGGCTGTGCTCTCCGCTTTTTTATTCAGGTGTTGAGCGTGGGCGACAGCAGTCAGTACCGCGAGCGTTAGCGACCGGGACCGTAGCGCTGATCAAACGCTCCGGGTACTGACTGCTGCCTCCGCATACTTGGATTCCAATCCAAAATCCAAAATCGCGCCTACCACCATCCCAGAACTTTCCACCACGCGAGGCCGACCACGGACCAGATTAAGATATTCAGCATCGACGCGATCAGCCCTACGGTCCACCATCGCTTTTGAGTTACGTAGCCTGTCCCGAAGTAGACAGGTGCCGGTGTTGTACCGTAGTGCGTGAGACCTGCACTCAGGTTGGCGAAGTAGGTCAGTATCAGGACCGTTAGTCCGACGGGTGCTCCGACGGCGATCGTGACGGCAAGAAATGGAATGAACATCGCAGTCACGTGAGCGGTGATGCTCGCGAAACCATAGTGAGCATAAAAATAAACGAGTGCCAGCACCGCGAGCGCAAGCGGCCATGACCAGCCGTTCATCGTGCCGGCGATCGACTCGGCGAACAGCTTTGTGAGATTTGTCTCGCCCAGCGCAGCAGCCATCATTACCAGCCCGCCGTACCATATGAAAACTTCCCACGCATGCGTCTCATCTGTGATGTCTCGCCACGTTAGAACTTCTGTAAGCAGGAGCAGACCGATCCCGCTGAGTGCGATGACGGTTGCATCGATCTGATGCCACGGCGTCGAGATCCACAGTGCGACCACGACGATGAAGACGCCGAGCAGGATCTTCTCGGACCGCTTCAACGGCCCCATTTCACTCAACTCGCTGCGCGCGAACTCGACTGCATTGGGTGTCTCTTTTATCTCGGGCGGAAAGAACTTGTAGATGAACGTTGGTATCACGATCAGCGAAACCAGCGATGGCACGATAGCAGATAGAAACCAGATCGAATAATTGAGATCGATATTCGCGTGCGATGCAGCAAAATTTCTGATGATGAGGTTCGACGCCTGGCCGGTCAGGAAGGTCGCACAGAGAACGACCTCGCACTGGTAGAGCAAGGTCATGAGGAACGTTCCGAGTCTGGCTTCGGTGCCGTCGTCAGGCCGCGAATCGTAAGTCTCAGAAACGCTTCGCGCAATTGGCAGGATTATCCCGCCCGACCGCGCGCCGGTCGACGGAACAAATGACGCGAGAATGAAGTCGGTGAAGACAAGCGAGTATCCGAGACCGAGACTCTTTCGCCCGATCATCCTGACAAACAGAAGCGCGATCCGATGGCCAAGACCGGTCTTGATCATCGCCCGCGAGATAAAGAATGCCGCGAGCACCAGCCAGACAAACCGGTCTGCATAACCGCTGAGAGCCTTTTCGATCTTCTACGCGCCGAACGCAGTCGTCGCTATGACGCCGAGCAAAACCATCGCGCTTCCCGGCAGCGGTTGGACTATCGAGCCGACGATGGTCGCGACAAAGATCGCAAGCAGCGTCCACGATTCGCGGGTCACATCAGCGGGCGGTGGCAGCACCGCTATGAAGAGACCGACCCCGATGGTGATCGCCCATTTTCTCAGGTTAGAACCGCTCATCGTAAATACTGGTCCAAAAAAAGCGGAGAAGACGAGCCCGCCTTTCCGCTAATTTCATTTCAGTTCGTGATCTTCTACTCGCCGAGGTACGCTTCCTTGACTCTTGGATCCTGTGCAAGCTGCTTCGAATCGCCTTCCATTACGATACGGCCGGTCTCTAGAACATATGCGCGGTCCGAGTGGTGGAGTGCGGCGTTGGCATTCTGTTCGACAAGCAGTATCGTCGCGCCTTCGTTGCGGATCTGCTCGATGGCCTCGAAGATCGTATGAACGACAAGCGGTGCAAGACCGAGTGAAGGCTCGTCGAGCAAGAGCAGGCGAGGTCGCGACATAAGAGCCCGCGCCATCGCGAGCATCTGTTGTTCGCCACCCGAGAGCGTGCCGGCCTTTTGCTGCTCGCGTTCCTTGAGCCGCGGGAACAATGTGAACCCGCGTTCCATATCCTTAACAATGCCGTCCTTGTCCTTTCGGATATACGCGCCCATCTCGAGGTTCTCGCGAACACTCAGGTTCGCAAAGACTCCCCGGCCCTCGGGTGACATCGCGATTCCCATCGACACAAGCTTGTGCGTTGGCTGCCCGCTGATCTCCTTGCCCTCGTACATAACCCGGCCCTGTTTCGGTTCGAGGAGGCCCGTGATCGTCCGAAGGGTGGTGGTCTTACCGGCACCGTTCGCACCAATAAGCGTCACGACCTCACCCTGCTCAACACGGAGGTTGATGCCCGTCAACGCCTCGATGGCACCGTAATTAACCGATATGTCTTCTAATGTCAGCATTGAAACATTTGCGATTTTCGATTGCCGATTTGCGATTGCCGTTGTCGGAGATCGC
>CAMLKY010000158.1 GCA_946480545.1 uncultured Acidobacteriota bacterium | reverse complement strand
GCGTCATCAGAGCGCGCATGATATAGGTGAAGTTCGACGGCAGCCGGAACGGATAGTCGTACATCACGTCCGCGAGATCGTACGTAAGCTCCTTGAAGTTGACGTCTTTGAGTTTGAGATTCAAATGAAACTCGAACATCTTCTCGACGACCGGCCGTACTATGTTCGGGTTGGTCCCGGGCTTCAAGAAGTCTAGATCGATCAGATCCTGCGCGATGCCGGCGGGATCCTTCCCGACGACGTGGAAGAACGCATCGATCATCTTCGCCTGCAGCTCTGGCGTGATGCGTCCGACCATTCCGAAATCAAAGAACGCAAGACGACCATCCGCCATCACGAGCAGGTTGCCGGGATGCGGATCGGCATGAAAGAACCCATCTTCCAAAAGCTGTTTCAGGTACGTCTTGATCAGCAAACGATTCACCTTTGCCGGCGAAATTCCGAGACGTGCCTGTTCGTCAAGAGCCGTCACCTTTGTGCCGTGGATGAACTCCATCGTCAGCACCTTTCGCGTCGTCGCGTTCCAATGGATCTTCGGGACGTGAATGTTCGTCCAGTTCTTGAAGTTCTCGCGAAACCGCTCGGCGTTGTGACCTTCCGCCGCGTAATCCATCTCTTCATGGATCGTCTGATTGAACTCGCGGAGCATTCCCGACCAGTCGGCGTTCTCGTTGAGCTGCGGAAACCTTTCCGCGAAGTTTGCGACCTTGTTCAGTATCTCGAGATCGCCCTTGATCGTAGCCTCCAGGTTGGGCCGCTGTACTTTCACCGCGACCTCTTCGCCAGTATGAAGCCGCGCACGATAGACCTGACCGAGCGACGCGGCCGCCACGGGCTCAAGCTCGAACTCCTTGTAGACTTCGTTGATCTTTCGACCAAGCTCCTTCTCGATGCGGGCGAATGCGATCTCGTTCGGAAACGGCGGAACCTGATCCTGCAGCTCGCCGAGTGCGATGACGAAAGGTAACGGTAAAAGATCAGCACGCGTTCCCATCGACTGCCCGATCTTTATGAAGGTCGGACCCAGTTCGATGAGCTTGTCTTTAAGCCACGCGGCCTGCGCTTCCTGATTTGCTTCCTTGTTCTTCTCGGCCCCGATCACGAAACGCCGAAGCAGTCGAAGAAACGCCTGCAGAAACAATGTCTTCACACCGTAGAGCTTTTCGCCATATACGGCCAGCCGTGTCATCCGCTCGGCTTTCTTCATCCGCTCGCTGGCGTACTTACGATGTGCTTTCTCGTGAATGTCGAGCTGGTCGAGATAGAGGTAGAGCGCCAGCTTGCCGATAACCGCGGAAACGTGAAAGATCCGCAAGTAGCCTCGAAGACCTGTGTATCGGCTTTGTACCTCGGCCTCTTTGTCGGCAAGAAACTTCTCTTCCGCGATTATCTGTTCGTTGGTGACGTACCCGGCGATCGGCAAACTTTCAGTCGCGATCATCAGACCGTTATCGTTTGTTACCGGCGGTTCGATCACCGCCAATCCCTGCTTGTTTGAAACTTCGTCCACAATAGTTTTTCAATCCATCTCAGTTCGTGTCCGTTCGTGCTTTTAGTATGGCTAAGCTCGTTGGACCTACGAAAAACACTAAACACACGAACGGACACCAAAGAAGACAACTCGCGCCAATACGTCAACACACACAGCAAGGTTCTTTCGATGCCGGCACCAGACGCTTCTTTGCATTACAAAATCTGGAGCATATTGCGTACGCCCTGGTTCTCGAAATAGTTCAGGGCGTGTCGTGAGTCTTTCTCGATCTGGGTCTTCAGCTCATCGACGCCGCCGAATTTTCGTTCGTCGCGAATGCGGTGCAGGAAACGCACGCGGAGGACATCGCCGTAGAGGTCGCCGTCAAAATCGAAGATGTATGTCTCGATCGACGGTTCGGCCTCCGTTTCGAATGTCGGCCGCACCCCGATGTTCGTAATGCTTCGCCGCCACGTGCCATCGACGAGCGTCGCAGTGGCATATACACCAAACTTTGGAACGACGCGGTTGTGCGGTCGCAGGTTTGCCGTCGGAAATCCGATCGTGTGCCCGCGACGATTGCCTCGGATGATGACACCTTCGACACCGTACGGCCGCCCGAGCATTCGGCGGGCAAGATTCACTCGCCCCTCCGCTAGCAGATGCCTAATCTTGGATGAACTGATGCGATGACCGCGAAGAGTGACCTCGTCTACCTCGTCGGCGACGAATCCCAATTCAGATGACATCTTCCTGAGCAGATCGATATTGCCGCCGCGGTCACGTCCGAATGCAAAACCCTTCCCGAGATAAACCTCGCGGGCCTGCAGCCGCTCGTGCACGATATCTCGCAGGAAATCCTCGGCGGGGTTCGAGGCAAAATCGCGATTGAAGCGGATAACGATAGCTTGCTCGATTCCGAGCACCTCGAAATTCGCGAGGCGCTGGTCAAGTGTTTGAAGCATAGGCGGCGCCGATTCCGGGTGTAGAACGGCTCGCGGATGCGGATCGAAAGTAATCGCTGTGGGATGGCCATCAACAGCCGCCGCGCGCTCGACGACAGTTCGCATTATCTTCTGGTGTCCAAGATGCAGACCATCGAAAACGCCCAACGTCAGAACCGTCGGGCGCAAAATGTTCGCATTCTCAGTGCCGTGGAATATTTTCATCGTGTCGGGAATAGTATATTGAGTTTTGCGGCAAAAGGGAGACAGGAGTGCATTTTGGATTTTAGATTTTGGATTTTGGATTGACCTGTGATCGTGGCCAGAGAAGCACTTTTTCGTGTGCGTTCGTGTGTTTAGTGTGTTTCGTGGTTCTTCTTAAGAAGCGAACCACGCCACGAACGCACACGAACGTACACGAAAAAGAAAGCGCTTATCTGTGCCACGATCACAGATCGATCAAGAATCTAAAATCCGACCCTAGTCGCCCAGATGCTTCGCCGGGATCAGGTAGTTCCGCACATAGTCGCCGACTGCTTCGGCGAGCGGTGTAGTGTCGGCTGCATAACCGGCATCGCGGATGCGGGTCAGGTCGGCCTGGGTGTGATATTGGTAACGGTCACGCAGACTCTCGGGCATGTCTACGAACTGGACATTCCTGGGACGATCGAGAGCACGAAAGATCGAGTCGGCGAGGGCGTTCCATGTGTTCATTCGACCCGATCCTATATTGAAAAGCCCGCCGCCGTTTCGCTCCATGAAATGCAGCGTCATCTCGACGGCGTCTTTCACGTAGACAAAGTCGCGGCCGAACTCGCCGTCACTGTAGTCCGGACTCGCGCTCCTGAAGAGCTGAAGCGTGCCTGTCGAATTGATCTGGTCGAAGGCCTTATTCACGAGCGACCGCATGTCGCCCTTGTGATCTTCATTAGGACCGAACACATTGAAGTACTTTAATCCGACGATCGAATCGAACATTCCATTCCGCGCGGCATATTGATCGAAGAGATGTTTCGAATATCCGTAGATGTTCAGCGGCCGTAGTTTGTCGAGGTCCTCGGTGCCGTCGTTCATCCCGGCCGATCCGTCGCCATATGTCGCGGCCGATGAGGCGTAAATGAAACGGATATCCTGTTTCAGCGCCCAGCGAGCTAGATCCTGCGTGTACTGATAGTTATTGCGCAGCATGTAGTCAGCATCGGTCTCCGTAGTCGATGAACATGCGCCGAGATGGAATACGGTCTTCGCATCTTTGAACTCGTCAAGGTCATCGATGAAGTCGTCGGCATCGATATAGTCCGTGAACCTGAGCGGGGTTAGATTCTTCCACTTGTCCGTCTCATCGGCGCGATCGACGATCAGGATGTCGTCGTATCCAAGCTGGTTCAAACGCCAGACGATCGCACTTCCGATAAAGCCGGCGCCGCCGGTAACGATGATTCGTTTCATCAGGATGATTATAGGGTTTTCATTGCCGAGACGCAGAGGCGCAGAGTATAAGGGCCTGTTCCAAGTTTTCCTGGGCGCGTCCGCGTCACGGCGGTAAGTCCACTTACCGAGGCTATCGCAGCCGCGCCACGACCTTGCCTTTTATATACTCTCGGGTCACGGCTCCGTAGTGCCGGCTATCGGTGCTGTCGTCCGGGTTGTCGCCGATCAGGAAATAATGTCCGCGGTCGTTGATCCGCTCGACCCGCTTCACTACCTCGCTGTTCTGTTCGATCGGATGTCGAGCGACGACGATATCACCCACCTCCACCCGCGCGGCACGGTCGACGAGCACCACTTCTCCATCCCTGAGCGTCGGATTCATCGACGTGCCCTCGCAAATGTACTTATGACGAGAACCGAGAAAGACTAGTGCCATATCGTAGAGGCTGGCTTCGGGAAGACTCTTCATCGGCTCCTCGATTCGTGATGGCAGCGAAACGTCAGTACCGTCCGCGTTAGCGGGCGGGTGACACGATTGATTGCGAAACGCGGAATGCGGATTTTGAACTCTGCGTCACGGCCAATTCGTATTTCCAGATGCACAATTCGCAATCGGGTGACCCGCCCGCTCACGCGGACGGTACTGACCCTTGTCGCAATCGATCTTTCTTACTCCGCGTCTCTGCGGTAAAACTTCTCCTACCAATCCAAAATATAAGCGAACATCAACGGAGCGACGATAGACGCGTCGGACTCGACGATAAACTTCGGGGTTGACGCTTCGAGCTTGCCCCACGTGATCTTCTCGTTGGGCACGGCGCCCGAGTAGGAGCCGTAGGAGGTCGTCGAGTCTGAGATCTGGCAAAAGTATCCCCACACGGGCACGCCGGTTCGCTGGAGGTCCTGGTGCAGCATCGGAACGACGCAGATCGGGAAATCGCCGGCGATGCCGCCGCCGATCTGGAAGAATCCTATCGAGGAATTTTCTGATTCGCGTGTATACCAGTCAGCGAGCTGCGTCATGTACTCGATGCCGGTGCGAACTGTGTGGACGTTTTCGACATCGCCGGTCATCACGTGTCCGGCGTACATGTTTCCCAGAGTCGAATCTTCCCAACCCGGCACTACCATCGGGAGGTTCTTCTCAGCAGCGGCGTACATCCACGAGTCTTTGGTGTCGATCTGATAATGCTCCTCAAGCGATCCGTTCCTCAGAACCTGATACATAAACTCGTGCGGGAAATAGCGCTGCCCTTCGGCTTCAGCACGCGTCCAAACATCGACCATTGCCTTTTCGAGCCGCCGCATCGCCTCGTATTCCGGGATGCACGTGTCGGTAACGCGATTCATGTGGCGATCCAGAAGTGCCTGCTCATCTTCGGCTGTCAGATCGCGATAGTTCGGGACACGTTCGTAGAAATCATGCGCGACGAGATTGAACAGATCTTCTTCGAGATTCGCGCCCGTGCACGAGATGATCTGCACCTTGTCCTGCCGGATCATCTCCGCGAGACTCAATCCCAACTCCGCCGTCGACATCGCACCGGCAAGCGTGATCATCATCTTTCCGCCGTTATCGAGATGATGCTTGTACGCTTGCGCCGCATCGATCAGTGCCGCCGCATTGAAATGCCGATAATGATGCTTGATAAATTCTGTGATCTGTCCGTTCATCTTCCCTGTTCTTGCGCTCCAAGGCACGCAGCCCTTCTTCGATCCCACCCAAACAAAACGCGAATAAGAAAAATATATCCTATTCGCGCGCTTAAGAGTAACTTTGGGTTTGCCCGATCTTATGCTCCCGTCAATTGACGTTTCAGATGATCGACCACCACACAATGCTCGTTCTGTGGACTGAAGAGGATCACTTCCGCATCCTTTGCAACCCTCACCGAGTGGCCGGGCGGCCAGTAAAAAAGGTCGCCGCCGGATATGGTCTCTTCTTCGCCGTCACCATACGTGACGATGACCTCGCCGTCGATCAAATAACCCCAGTGCGGCGCCTGGCAG
>CAMLKY010000157.1 GCA_946480545.1 uncultured Acidobacteriota bacterium | reverse complement strand
CGAGGGCTCTATCGCGGAGAGCTCCTTAAGATTCTTTAGCAGAGCTTGCTTCAGATCGGCCGAGACACGATCGAACGAGCTGGTTTTCGCTTTTGAATCCTCGGGTTCGATCTGCCAGCCGTCACCCTCGGGAATGACTTCATCGATTACACCGAACGACATCAGATCAGTTGCGGTCAGTCTCAATGCCGAAGCCGCAAGATCTGCTTTAGCTGCATCCTTCCAGAGAATCGCCGCACATCCCTCGGGTGAGATCACCGAGTAGATCGCGTTCTCCATCATCAAAACACGGTCGCCGATACCGATGGCCAGAGCGCCACCCGACCCGCCTTCGCCGATGACCACGACGACGATCGGCACTCGCAGGCCGGCCATCTCGCGCAGATTGAAGGCTATCGCCTCCGCCTGTCCACGCTCTTCAGCATCGATTCCAGGATATGCTCCGGGCGTATCGATAAACGAGATGATAGGCCGCCCGAACTTCTCCGCCAGCTTCATCAGGCGGAGGGCTTTGCGATAACCCTCGGGCTTCGGCATTCCAAAATTTCGAAAGCGTCGCTGGTTCGTGTCGCGACCTTTCTGCTGCCCAACGACCAAAACTTCGAAATCATCCAGCCGCGCGAATCCGGTAACGAGCGCAGGGTCATCCGCGTACCTTCGATCGCCATGCAATTCGACAAAGTCCGAGAACATGGTTTCGAAGAGATCCGTGGAGTATGGGCGATCGGGATGTCTGGCGGTCTGTACTCGCTCGATCGCCGATTTGTTTGTGTCTGCCATGTGATTTCTTTAGATTTCAACCCGGTGCTACATTGTCCATTCGACTTCGCACCCGCGGCTACGGAGGTCCGCCTCGAGCCGGCTTGAGCCCTGTATCCGGACCGGCTCAGAATGAAGCCTCACGCTCAAATCATCAAGCTTCAGATTGAGAAACACCTCGCACCGCCCGCTTTCCGAATTCAGCAGGGTCAGTAGGTCGTGCAGATACTCCTCATCGAATTTGTTTGCAGGCAGCGCGATATTCACGGATCGTGCGTTCTTTGATTTTGCTTCGGTCAGGGAACGCGCGTCCTGAATGATGATCGTAATGTCCTGCCCCTCGGCCGATTCGACCTTGCCGTCGATTCTCAGCAGCTCATCATTTTTGAATATCTGCGAGAACTTAGAGTATGTGTCGGACCATGCCAGGCACTTGACGCCGGTCGACTGATCCTCGAGCCGGAACATGCAAAAGCGATTTCCTTTCTTGCTCTGTCTTACCTGGAACGCCGAAACAGTTCCAGCTATCGTGATGATGTCGCCGGCGCGTAACTCTTCATGGTCCGCGATGTTCTTGATACGCAATCCGGCGAGAATCTCTTTGTAATTATCCAGCGGATGCACCGAAAGGTAGAACCCAATGGATGCCTTCTCCTGGGTGGAGATCTCGGTCTGCGTCCACGCACGAACGCGTGGAACCTCATACTCGAGTTTCTCGCCGCCGGTCTCATCCACGAATAAGCCAGTCTGGCCGCGTTCACGGTCGCTCCATGCCTTGTGACTGACGGAGAGTGCTATATCGATGGCTGCAAAAAGATCGGCACGCCACTGTCCTGTGGTCGAGCTCTCGGGCATCAGCGAATCGAACGCCCCCGACGTGATCAGACTCTCCATCGCCCGCCGGCCGATCGCGCCCTGATCGATACGGGAAACAAAGTCGAACAGGGAAGTGAAGCGTCCGCCGTTTCTTGCTTCGACGACAGCTTTCACCGTGGCCGAGCCTATCCCTTTGATCGCGCTCAGGCCGAATCGCACGGCGTCGTGCGATGGCGTAAAACCCTCATCGCTTTCGTTTACATCCGGAGGCAGAAGCCGCAAACCCATCGATCGAAGCTCGGTCGAATACTTGTAGACCTTTGCGCTGTCGTCGGCTTCGTGTGACAGAACGGCGGCGTAAAAATGAGCCGGGTAATGCGCCTTGAGATACGCAGTTTGGAAGGCGAGATATGCATACGCGATCGAGTGACTGCGGTTAAATCCGTAGTCCGCGAACTGGGCCATCAGCGTAAAGATCTCAGTCGCTTTGTCCTTCGCGATACCGCGTTCGACCGCGCCGGAGATGAACTTCTCCTCGTGCACCGCCATCTCCTCGCGCTTCTTCTTACCCATCGCACGCCGCATCATGTCGGCTTCGCCGAGGCTGTAACCGGCAAGCTTTTGCGCTAGCTGCATTATCTGTTCCTGATAGACGAGGACCCCGTAGGTGTTCTGTAGAATGTCCTCCATCTGCGGAACGAGGTATCGAACGCGCTTCTCACCGCGATGTCGCGCGATGTAGTCGTCGATCATCCCGCCATCGATGGGGCCGGGACGGTACAACGCATTCAATGCAGAAAGATCTTCGAGCTCTTTCGGTTTCAGCCTGCGACAGATCTCCTGCATTCCGCTCGACTCGAACTGGAACACCGCGTCGGTGCGCCCATCGCCGAACAACTGCATCGTCTTCTCGTCATTCAGCGAGATGTGACGCCAGTCGATCTCTATCCCGGCTTTCGATCTGAGGGACTCGAGGCAGTCGTTGATGATCGTGAGCGTCGTAAGCGCCAGGAAGTCCATCTTCAACATACCGACCTTTTCAAGATCGGTCATGGAATACTGGCTCGTCAGTTCGTCCTTTGCAGAGACAGCGACCGGCACGATCTCGTAAAGCGGCTTTGGCGAGATAACAACGCCGGCGGCATGCACGGACGAATGACGCGCGCATCCCTCGAGCTTGAGAGCCAGATCGACGAGGTCCTTTACCTTCGGATCCGAAGCGACGGTCGCCTTGAGCTCCGGAACCATTTCCATCGCCTGGTTGATTCCGACATTACGCCCGCGGATCGGAGGCGGGATAAGCTTCGCGATCTTCTCGACGTCACCATACGGCATGTTCAGGGCGCGGCCCACATCCTTTATCGCCGCCCGCGAGGCCATCGTTCCAAACGTAATGATCTGGCAAACCGATTCGCGACCGTAGACTTCGGTGACGTGATTGATCACCTCACCGCGGCCGCGGATGCAGAAGTCGATGTCGATATCCGGCATCGAAATGCGCTCCGGATTGAGAAAACGCTCGAATAGCAGGTCGTACTGTAGCGGATCGATGTCTGTGATCTCAAGCACGTACGCAACCAGCGACCCTGCCGCCGACCCGCGCCCCGGACCGACCGGGATGCCATTTTCCTTCGCGTACTTTATGAAGTCCCATGTGATCAGGAAGTAATCCTGAAATCCCATGGCTCGGATGACGTCGATCTCCCGACGAAGCCGATTCTCATAGTCCGCAATCGAACAGCGAAGCGCGCCGGTCTGCTGCATCGGCAGCCACACCGTCTGCTTTCGGTTCTCAAAGGCCAGACCGAGCACCGTCTCGAAATACTCATCGCCGCTTGCCGCTGATGTCGGAATCGGAAACACCGGCAGCGTGAAATTATTGCCATCGATGTTAAGCTCGACCGCGCATTTTTCAGCGATTCGAAGAGAGTTCGTTAATGCCGCCGGCGCCTCGCTTCCAAAGATCGACCACATCTCTTCAGCCGAGCGGACATGAAAGTTCTGGCTTGGAAAGGTATATCGATCGTCGCTCAGCGTCCGGCCGTCCCCGATGCAAAGCAGGACCTCGTGTGCGCGGGCATCTTCACGCTGAAGATAGTGGGCGTTATTGGTGGCTACCAACTCAATGTCGAGCTTCTTTCCGAGATCCGTCAACGCGCGAATGTTCGAAGCACATTCGTCCGTCCCGTGATCGTTTATCTCGATATAGAAATCCTCGCCATAGATCGACTTATACCGTTCAGCCGCAGCTTGCGCTCGCACCGGATCACCCTGGCGAAGAAAATGGCAGATCTCACCGCTCGTTCCTCCCGATAAAGCCACCAGCCCGCCGGCGTATTCGGAAAGGATCTCGTTATCGAGTCGGGGTTTGTGATGTAGTCCCTCGGTGTAAGCCTTCGAAGAGAGATAGACGAGGTTCCGATAACCTTCCAGGTCCTTGGCCAGGAGCACGAGATGGTAGTAAGGCCGCTCGCCGGCGCGGACCGCGGAATCTCGATCGAAACGGCTGCCAGCAGTCACGAAAGCCTCGTATCCGATGATCGGACGAACGCCCGCTTCCTTCATCGTTTTGTAGAAGGAAACCGCCCCGTACATGTTGCCGTAATCCGTCAAAGCACACGCTTTCATACCGGTTTCAGTGAGGCGCCCGGCAAGAGGCTTTAATTTGATTGTGCTTTGTAAAAGGCTATAATCTGAGTGCAGATGAAGGTGGACGAAATCCCTCGAATTGAAGTTTAGCTGATCCATTTCTCACTCTATCTATGAAAAAAGTCTACCTTGAAACCTTCGGCTGTCAAATGAATGTCTCCGATTCGGAAAGGGTCGCGACATCGCTTGCCGAAAAGGGTTTCGAGGTGACTCACGACGAGCTGTCCGCCGACGTAGTTCTGATCAATACGTGCTCGGTCCGGGAAAAGGCAGAGCACAAACTCTACACGCGTGTTGGCGAGATTCGTAACACCCGCGACGTGAAACCGGTCGTCGGTGTAATGGGATGCGTCGCACAGCTCGAGGGTGAAACTCTATTCAATAAGATACACGGGATCGACTTTGTGATCGGTACCAAAGCGGTGGGCCGCGTCGCTGATGCGATCGAGAGGATCGCGGATGGCGAAGCTGCTGTAACCGACCTCGGCGAGCGCGAGCCGGATTACGACTGGTCTGTTTCCGACGCGCAGAGGCATTCGCGCCACGTCGCATTTGTTCCGATCATTGAAGGCTGCAACAAGTTCTGCACATATTGCATAGTTCCCTTTTCACGCGGCAGGGAAGTCAGCCTTCCAGCGTCGGCGATCATCCGAAACGTGCTCGAGCTGCGGCGCCAGGGCGTAAAAGAGATCCACCTTATCGGCCAGAACGTTAACAGCTACAGGCCGAAAACGGAATCGGGTCTCGAGAAATTCCGCGGAGCGACGCCGTTTTCACGATTGTTGCGGGCGGTCGCAGCGACGCGCATCGAGCGTATCAAGTTCAACACGTCGTTTCCGAGGGACTTCCATCCCGATATCATCGACGCGATCAACGACAACGAGAATCTCTGCAACTGGGTCCATCTTCCGGTACAGTCAGGTAGTGATCGTGTCCTGAAGCGAATGAAGCGCGGGCACACGATCGAAAGCTACTTTAAGAAGATCGACAAGCTGAAGGAATCGAGCCGCGATGTCGCATTGACCACAGATATCATCGTGGGGTTTCCCGGTGAGACCGAACAGGATTTCGAGGATACGAAACGTGCTGTCGAATACTGCGGTTTTGATTCGGCGTATATATTCAAATACTCGCCCCGCCCGGGCACGCCGGCATACGAGATGGAAGACGACGTCACCCCGGGTGAGAAAAAGCTTCGCTTCCTGGAGTTAGAGCGATTGCAAAAGCGGCGGCAGCACGAGCGGCTGCAGCGGTATCTCGGGAAGACGGTCAAGGTCCTTGCGGAGAAAGTATCGACACGTAGCTCCGATGACATCACGGGCCACTCGACATGCCATAAACTTGTGAATTTCAGGGGCTCAAATAGTTTAATCGGCAACGTGGTTAGTGTTAGAATTCGGGAAATAAAGGCGAACTCGCTTTTCGGAGAGCTTTGTTAAGGGGTTAAAGTGGACGACGGCAACAGTTTGATCGAAGTTAAGATCGGGGCGCTGATAATGGACCCGAATACAAATACTCCCATCGTCGTTCTAAAGGGCGTCGAGTCCGAGACCGTACTTCCGATCTGGGTAGGAGCGTTTGAAGCGAACGCCATTGCGCTCGAGATCGAGAAGATCGTCCCGCAGAGGCCGATGACGCACGACCTGCT
>CAMLKY010000156.1 GCA_946480545.1 uncultured Acidobacteriota bacterium | reverse complement strand
GCGTCAAGATCGGTGATCTCGTCCTCCGTCACTATTTCGACCGAGTCGATTCCAACGACCCCGCCCTGGGTCATCTGGGTGCCGCCCGCTTTCGCACCGGGCCGCGACCACCGGCGGAACAACATCGTGATCTCACCGCTCTTTATCTTTTCGATCACTTCGTCCTTGATGAGCATAGCTTGGAGTGCAGGCTTTAGCCTGTATCAGTTCGCGAGAAACAAGCTAAAGCTTGCACTCTGAACTACCCGCCACTGACGGCGTTAAAAATATGAATTTCTTTCGCACCGGACGTCGCTGTCTTTAGTCCGTCGAGGCGTTTCACGTCTTTACTGCCGAGAAAGACGTTGACGTGCTGCCGGATTTCGTCCTGCTCATTCAGAATACGATCACGAAGCGCGGGATGAAGCTCTAAGAGCGAGTCGAGTGCTGACTGGACCGAGTCGAAAGTCGAATCAAGCCTCACCTCGGTTTCGCCGCCGGTAAAGGATTTTAGATGGCCACTAAGATAGACAGTTATTGCCACGACTCGAATCTTATCTCACGCAAAGCTCGCGGAGTTCGCAGAGAACGAGAACTATTTCAATGTATAGGCTTTCACACAACAGATCTCCGGCAGCGAGCCCTCGATCAACTTCCATGAATCGCCGTCATCCGCCGAGCCGAACAGTTTGCCGTTCTTCGTCCCGAAAAAGATGTTGTTTCCGGTAGAGCCGACCGCATCGCGAAGTATCACCTCGTACGCGTTCTTTTGCGGCAGACCCTTTGTGAGCGGCTGCCATGATTTTCCATCGTCACGGCTTCGATAAACGCGGAGCTTGCCTTCGCAAGTGAAACGCTTGCCGTCAGAGTCGAGCGGCACGATGAATACCGACCCCGCATCGCTGACCGTCAGACCAAATCCAAAGTTCGATGGCAAGCCATCTTCGATCTCCTGCCACGTCGTTGCCCCATCGCGACTCCGGTAGACACCATGATGGTTCTGGAGAAAGAATGTGTCCTTCTTTCGAGGATGACGCGCGATCTTGTGCACGCACTGTCCGAACTCGGGATACGGGTTCGGGAGGAAGTATGCTTTCACGCCGCTGTTCGTCACCTGCCAGTTCTTGCCGCCATCGGCCGACTGGTAGACGCCGCCGGTCGAGATCGCGATCTTGATGTCGTCCGGCTTCTTTTTGTCTGTGACGATGGTGTGCAGACACAGACCACCGAATCCCGGCTGCCATTTCTTTCGATGCGGATGATTCCAAAGTCCCTTATTCAATGCCCAGGTTTCGCCGCCATCGTGTGATTCGAAAAGCGCCGCCGGGGCGACGCCGACATAAAGTGAATCGTCACTGCCGCCGGGTGCGATCTGCCAGATGTTCTCGAGAGACTTCTTAGTCGGCTTCGGCATTTTGATCCGACGATTCTCGGGCTGATCCCACGTCTTGCCCATGTCAGTGCTCTTGCAGAGCTCGGCTCCGAAGTGCCAGCTCGCGGGAGCCGCCCACATCTCATTTCGTTTTTTCCGCTGGTCAAAGAACGCCGAATAAACCGCGAGACCGGGAAAGTGCGGGCCGTCTATCGACCATTTGCCATGTGTTCCGCGAAGGATGAAAAGTCCCTTAGCGGTACCGATCAGGAGAAGTAATTCGGGATTTACCATATTTGCCAGGTTCAGCCAGTCCTTCTAAAAACTACGCGAGGCGGCGTCCACAGGAGTTCCCATCCTTTAGAAGGAGGGAGGTCATCTGCGGCGCAGCGGATGACAGTGGTAATCGACCGCGAGTAGACAGCGACGGTGGCCTCTAAAGTTGGACGAATGTCAGCCTACCGGCTGATTGACCACCCCGTCATCGGCCTCTCGGCCGATGACTTCCCCTCCTTTAGAAGGAGGGGAGTTTCTGCAACCGCAACCACATTCCGCATGACTTAGAACCAACTGCTCTTCGACTTTTTGCCGCCGCCGAAGATTCCGCCGAGTACGCCTCGAACGATCTGGGTTCCGATCGAACGGCCGATCGAGCTGCTGGCTGAACGCACCACGCTCTTTGTGATCGATTCCGCGAGCGTATCGGGTTGTCTCGCCGCGGCCCGCTCCGCCTTTGCCTGCTTCTCAGCTTCTTTTTCGGCGTCGTCGATGGCTTTTGCCTCCACGGCCGCGGTAGCCTTTTCTTCGGCGCGCTTGGACAAGATCTCAAAGGCCGACTCGCGATCGACCGTCTGTTCATACTGCCCCGCGACCAGCGAATCGTTGATCAGTTGCGCTCGCACGTCAGGCGTCACGGGCCCGATCTGACTTAACGGGGGAACGACAAATGCACGGTCGACGACTGTCGGCACGCCTTTGTGATCCAGTGTTGAAATAAGGACTTCGCCAACCCCAAGCTCGGAGATCGTTTTGACCGTGTCCAGCTCCGGATTCTCGCGAAAGCTCTTTGCAGCGACGCTGACAGCCTCCTGCTCCTTCGGTGTATATGCCCTGAGCGCGTGCTGCACCCGGTTGCCGAGCTGCGCAAGAACCTTGTCGGGAATGTCGGCCGGGCTCTGGGTAACGAAATAAACACCGACACCTTTTGAGCGGATGAGCCGCATCGTTGAAAAGAAGATGAGCCTCGTCAAAGAAGAACACGAGTTTCGGTTTGTCGAGGTCACCGGCCTCGGGCAGCATCTCGAACAACTCCGAAAGCAGCCACAGCAAGAACGTCGAATACAGTTTCGGCGAGTTGATCAGATCGTCCGCGGCGAGCAGGTTCAAGACTCCGCGACCCGAGAGCGTCTGAATAAAATCCTCGAGCTTCACGGCCGGCTCACCAAAGAACTGCGCCGCGCCCTGCTGCTCCAACTGCAGGAGACCGCGCTGGATAGCCCCGATCGTCGCCTTCGACACGTTGCCGTACTGCATCGTGAACTCGTCCGCGTTTCACCGACGAACTGCAGCAACGACCTGAGGTCTTTCAGATCCAGAAGCAGCCATCCGTTATCATCGGCTACTTTGAATGCAAGCGTGAGTACGCCTTCCTGGGTGTCGTTCAACTGCAGAATACGAGAGATCAGGAGCGGACCCATCTCCGACACAGTTGCCCGGAGCGGATGCCCTTGTTTTCCGAAAACATCCCAGAGGGTGACGGGCGAGCCTTCGAATTTCACATCGGTCATACCGAGGGCGGTGAGTCGCTCGCCGATCTTTCCGGTCATCGATCCCGCCTGGCTCACACCGGTAAGGTCTCCCTTCACGTCGGCCATAAAGACCGGCACGCCGCGCTGACTAAAATTCTCGGCGAGTCTCTGCAGCGTGACGGTCTTTCCGGTGCCGGTCGCTCCGGTGATCACGCCATGGCGGTTAGCCATTTGAGGCAGCAGATGAAATTCGGCCTTGTCGTTTTTTGCTACGAGTATTGGTTCGGTCATATGCAAATTGATTTGCGATTTTCGATTTTCGATTTGCGATCTTCGTGTCGCTTCGTCTCTTAAGTGCGCTGAGGGTGGAGAAACCGCAAAGTTTGGACCCACCAGTCACACGAACTAGCGGAACTTCACGAAGATCGCAAATCGCAAATCGAAAATCGCAATTCTCCTAAGCGGTCGCCTGTGCGTGATCGCTTTCCGGTTTGTCGCAATTGAACATCCAGTTAATGCCGTACTTATCCGTCAGCATTCCGAAACGCTCCGCCCAGAAGGTCTGCTGCATCGGCATCGTGACATTACCACCGTCGGCCATCTTGTTGAACATCGATTCGGCGCCCGCCGGGTCGTTCGATCCGATAGCGAGCGAAATGTTGCTGCCCACGCTTGCAGGCTGGCCCTCGGGATTGTCACACGCCATGATGTGCGTGTCGCCGATCTTCAGGGTGCAGTGCATGACGTTATTATCATCGCCCATACCCTTCATTGGCGATTCGCCGTAACGCTGGATGTAGAGAATCTCGCCGCCAAGCACATCTTTGTAAAAGTTGATTGCCTCCTCGCAATTGCCGTTGAAACTGAGATAGGGTTGTACTCCGATCATTTTGTTACTCCTTTATTTATTTTTACCCTGCTTGCACTTTGCCAGCGACTAACACTTTTCGTATTTCCAATTCTTGCTCTTTCCCTCTGACAGCCATTCGACGGTCGTCGCGAGCCGCTTGTTCCGGGTCGGTTCGGTTTTCGCCTCCTCGATCCACATCACGTACTCCTTCTTATGGCTATAGCTGAATTTGTCGAAGGTCGATTTCGCGATCTTATTCTTCGAAAGGGCCGACGTCAGATCATTCGGGATCACGAGCTCGGTTCTCTCGACCGGCTTCTTTGCCACCTTCACACCCCTTTCATTTAGCTCGACCGCTTGTTTGATCAGGCTGATCATCACCTTATCGGAAGGCAGTTCCTTTACGGAAGTGATCCGCCCAAAGCTTCCCATGGCGGTCTTCTCCGCTGGAAACGCACTCTGTTCGAGGAGTGACTGCTTCCAAAATCCCAGCGCACAATGCTGCTTGAATGAGGCCATGCTGCACACGGTGCCCTTGTGATCAAAGTGCGGAAAGCTCCATTTCATCGTCTCCTGGATCTCCGGGCAGGCCTTATGCACGAGCTTTCGAATGTGGTTTAGGATCGGTTTTGCGAAATCGGCAGACTTCTCGATATAGGCGTCAACTCTGGGATCGACGGTAGGCATGGATGTGATCTCCTTGGATTTGAGTGACGAGATTATACTCGATTTGCTGGAGTCTTTCGAGTCTCGCTAGATTCGCTGGACCAAACAGACTCGATAGACTACGACGTCCGATTCTCTTTCCTGATCACCAACTTCAACCCCGACCATTTATCGTCGACCGCACAGACTTTCACATCGACGAGACCGAGCGGCAGGGCGGCGTCGCGGATGGTGTCCTCGGTGATCTCGGTCGGTAGCTTCGCCGACTTTTTGTACCATGAGACCCAGATCGTTCCGTCCTGACGGATCAGATCTCGATACTCCGCGAGGCCGCGAAAAAGGTCGTCGCGAGAGTTCGTGAAGAAGTGGATAAAGTCGAGACCGGACGAAGTTTTCCCGGCGATCTTCACATTCGCAGGCAGAGGTTCTATCAACTCGCGGTAATTGTCCGGGGCGTCGATCGGGAGAATCGTGAAGCCCTCTTTGATTCCGAGCTTCTTTGCTAGTGGCGTTCCTGAATATCCGGCGGTCATGGCGTGTATTCTTCAGTGGATAGTTACAAGTTGCAAGTGGATAGTTTCTTCAACTATCAACTTGTCACTTCAAACTATCCACTGGATAATCACCTTCCTTTCTCGCGGGCCGTCGAATTCGCATAAATAGATCGCCTGCCAGCGACCCAGGAGGAGCTTTCCGTTCTTGATTGGGACCGTGACGCTCGAGCCGACAAGCGACGATTTGATGTGAGCATCCGAGTTGTGTTCGAAATGTTTGAAGTTCGGCTCATACTGCGGGATCAGGCGTTTCAGGAATCCGAGCATGTCAGATTGCACGTCCGGATCGGCGTTCTCATTGATCGTCATCCCGCACGTCGTGTGCTGTGTAAAGCAGACGCAAATGCCATCCGAATCTTTCGGGATCAGCTTCTCGACATCGGCAGTAATGTCGATCATCTCCTCGCGTTTGTTGGAGCGTACAGTGATATTTTCCACGTGTGTGATTCTACCGCAGAGACGCCGAGACGCAGAGAGGGAAACCGTTGCGGCCCAACCCTTCGCCAGCTTGGCGCGCTCTGCGTGAAAAAGCAGATCCCACGCAGAGCTCGCTAAGATCGCAAAGGAAAGCCCGACTCGCTAGATCGGTTTCCCCGATTGATTAAATGGGCTCAATCCACGATAATCACTAGTTTTGATAAGCTCAGATTTTCTCTGTTTCTCCGCCCACAAGCTTAGCGTATCGAATCTCTCTGATGGATACATTTCCGCTCTG
>CAMLKY010000155.1 GCA_946480545.1 uncultured Acidobacteriota bacterium | reverse complement strand
GAACTCGATCCCCTGCCCGATCCGGTTCGGCCCCGAGCCGAGGATCATGATCTTTCGACGATCGCTCGGGTCCGCCTCGGACTCGTCTTCGTACGTCGAATACATGTACGGCGTGAACGATTCGAACTCGGCACCGCACGTATCGACACGTTTATAGACCGGAACGATGCCGGCCGATTTCCGGTGGTCTCGGACTTCAACCTCCGAAGCCCCGGTAAGAAACGAGAGACGTCTGTCCGAGAGGCCGTACTCTTTCGAGATGCGAACCTCTTCGTCGCTGTAGTCGCTGAGCGGCTTTGCATCGAGCGATTCCTGAAACTCCATGACCTGCGAAAGTTGATCGAGGAACCATGGATCGAGCTTCGTCAGGCGGTGCACCTCGTCGATCGAATAGCCGTTCTGCAGCGCGTACGTGATGTAAGAGAAGCGCTGGGAGTTTGGCCGTGCGAGCTTTCGCTGCAGCTCTTCATGCGGTACATCGACGAGCCTCAGTGGTTTTACGGCCTCGAGCGACCTGAGCCCTTTGAACAGACTCTCCTTGAATGTCCGCCCGATCGCCATAACCTCGCCGACGGATTTCATCTGCGTGCCCAGAACGTCCTCGGCTCCGGGAAATTTTTCGAACGCCCACTTCGGGATCTTCGTCACTACGTAATCGATCGTGGGCTCGAATGACGCAGGCGTCTTTTTTGTAATGTCGTTCGGGATCTCGTCGAGCGTGTAGCCCACCGCAAGCTTTGCCGCGATCTTCGCGATCGGAAATCCGGTCGCCTTTGACGCCAGTGCTGACGATCGGGAGACACGCGGGTTCATCTCGATGATGCGGACATCGCCATCGGCAGGATTCACCGCGAACTGGATGTTCGAACCGCCCGTCTCAACTCCCACCTTTCGAATACACGCGATCGACATATCGCGCAGGCGTTGATACTCGACATCGGTGAGCGTCTGCGCCGGTGCTACCGTGATCGAATCGCCCGTGTGCACGCCCATCGGATCGAAGTTCTCGATCGAGCAGATGATGACGACGTTGTCATTGAGATCGCGCATCACCTCGAGCTCGTACTCCTTCCAGCCCAGGATCGATTCTTCGACCAGGATCTGCGAAACCGGTGACGCCGCGAGCCCGTTGCGGGCGATCTCTTCGAACTCTTCCGGATTGTAGGCTGTGCCGCCGCCTGTTCCGCCGAGCGTAAATGCCGGACGCACGATGGCCGGGTAACCCGTCTCCTCCACGATGGCGCGGGCCTCTTCCCACGTGTGAGCGAACCCGCCCTTAGCGGACGGCACGCCGATCTCGTCCATCGCCTTCTTGAACAACTCGCGGTCTTCACCGATCTTGATAGCGTCGACATTCGCTCAACGCATCGGGCCGCTCTTTTTCGATGATGGCCGTCGCGGACTCGACGGTGAGCGGCTCAACGTACGTTCGGTCCGCGATCTCGGGGTCGGTCATGATCGTCGCCGGATTTGAGTTGACGAGCACGACTTCAAAACCCTCGGCCTTCAGCGCTCGACAGGCTTGCGTTCCCGAATAATCGAACTCGCAAGCCTGACCTATGACAATGGGACCTGATCCGACGATGAGGATCTTGTGGATATCTGTGCGTTTCGGCATTTCTCGTGAAGAGAAATTATAAAGGAGGCGGCGGATTTCCTGAAACAGCCGCTCGGGAGAAGCCGTGGTCCACCGCCGCGGCGCTGTTAGCTGCCGATTGCGCGGATAACGCTGATTCCGGCAGATTTGTTTCGTGCTATTTAGTGTGCTTCGTGTTATTTCGTGGTTCGGCTCTTAAAGGCCATAACCACGAAGCATGCGAAGTTTCTGTGTAGTCTTCAGGCTTTATTTCGCGGGAACCGGAAGAAGATAACCACGAACTACACGAAACACACGAAAAGAACACGAAAAGAAAAAGAGCACCCTAAACATACAAACACTCGAAAGTCCTCACACCATTCTGAAAGTTCTTGTTTCGTGTTCCTAGCTTTGTTCGTGCGATTTCGTGTGAGTTCGTGGTTGCACGTTTTCAGCCTCCACGAACCCACACGAAAAGAGATCTGCGAGAATCAGCGTTATCGGCGTGATCTGCAGTTAGCAGCGCTGCCGAATGATCGAGCTAATGGCCAACTACTGATTACTGATCGTCGCCGGTGTACCATCGAACTTTGTGATAGTGACCGTGAAGGGCTCGTTATAGGACCGTGCCCTGTCGCGTAGCACCGAAAGGGCGACCTGTTCGCCCAGCAGGATCGACCAATACGACGAGCTTCGGAAATGAATACCCGAGTGGATGCCGTGGCCGACCGTGACATTCCATGCGAGCTTGTTCAGCTCGCCGTTGATGTCGATCGAGTCAGCGTCCGCGCCTTCATACTCGGTGAGCACGAGCCCATCCGAACTGGGTTCGTAAAGGTCACGACCCGCGGCGACGAGCAGTGGCTTCAACTTCTGGCTTCCGTTAAAGAAGAATTTGAGTGCAGTGATGCACGCCCCGCCAACCGTTCCGTGGCCTGTCGGATAGCACGGATGCGTCGGTGAGCCCTCGGGGAAAGCCTGCGGGAGCAGGTACGTGCCGTACGTCGAAAAGACGATATCGAGCGCCGCCGAGTTCAATACGTCCGGATGGATCTCGAGAGCAGCCTGTGGCATTGGCGTCGCGTTGGTCTTGCGCGCGTGAACGAGGGCTCCGAATTCCTCGGGACGCATCTTCAGGTCCTTGATCCACTTGTGGTACCACGATGCCTTAAGTGCCCGGGTCGCCATCTCGCAGAGAGTCCCGGCAGCATCGGGGCCGCCGAGCGTGCCAAAGCTCTTCTGAGTCGTGGATCCGATGTACGGGTTATTCGGATTAGGTCCGGCACCGATCCCGGCAAGGATCATGAACGCGGTGAAGTACGCCTGGAACAACACGTCGACCTGGGTGTAGGCCGCAAGATCACAGCCGTTTCGCACATACCGCGGAGTGGGGTCGAATAGCATGGCGGCTTCATCCGGCCCGCCGTTCTGGATGTTCTGGTACGTCGAGACCGACGTCATGAAATTCTGGTTCGGCATGAAGGTCCGATACTTCTGATCCAGCGCCTGAGAGCCGTAATATGTCGGCTGGATCATAAACTGCGAGACGTAGGGACCCTTCACATTTCCATCACCCGCGACGATCTTTCCGCGAAACAGGTTTTGCGGCGTCACAGGTCCGGGGATCAAGCTGCCGAGAGAATTCACATAGGACGTGCTGTTCAGATCGGAACACGCCTGTGCAACAAGCGGATTGCTTTCATAGTCCGCGAAGGAGACGCTGACAGTCGGGCTAGGAGGAATTACCGTGGCATGCGAATCGACTCCCTGAAGATCGAAAGCCAGCGCTCCCTGGGGCCCGTTCAACCGCGAGTTGCGGCCTCCACCCGGTGTGCCGACGATGATGCTGTTGAAGTCCGAATGCTTTCGAGTCTGGAATGCCTTTAGAAGACTCAAAGCGGCAGCCGCATTCGGAATTCCGAGTGCGTCATGCAACAGGCCCTTGCTGTAGATACCGCTGTAATCAGAATACCGGGCCAGATCTCCGTTGCCCGGCTGCTGGCCGACGTTCACGCGACTGGCAATAGCCGCATCACGGCGGTACGCAAAGCAGTCGTTCATGCGGCCCATACCAGCCGCGGTGTTTCCGTTTCCGGGAGCCGCGGCAGGCGCGGCCGACGCAGTGGATTCACTTCCACCGAGCAACGGCGCGGCGCCGATCGCTCCAACTGCGACACCAAGGTTTCCGATAAACCGCCTTCGACTGAGGCCGTCCGGCTCATCGGTGGAGGCTGGGGCCTGGGGATCAACTGATACTTCCTTCATTACATCTTCTCCTTTGGATTTACGGGTGTGCAGCGGACGGTGATCTCCGCTTTGCGATCGACGAATCTGCACCAAAACTATGGGAAAAACGCTCCCGCGTGAATTGCTTTGGACGTTGGTGTTTTGGAATGAACGGCGAATTATAGCACTAAAACTCGACGCGGACGCAAGCGCTTTTTTGCGCCTGCGTCCGCCAGTCGGTCAACCTGAACGATAAAGTTTAGAACGGTATCCGCGGAACCTTCGGAACCTTGCTCTCGATCTTCTTCTTTGCTTCGTCGACGATCACTTTACCGCTGAGAATTCCGTCGAGTTGTGCGCCGAGCGCCGGGTTCAGTTTTTTCAATCGTTCCTGCGTCTTCTTCGCGCCCTTCTTGTCTCCACTCGCATATTGGGCGGAGCCGAGGTTGAAGAGACCGGCGACGTTGTTGCTGTCGAGAGCGACGACACGGTTGAACTGCTGGATCGCCGCCGTCAGATTATTTAACCCGCGGTAGCCAACACCGAGCTGGTTGATTGCGATCACCCAGTCTCGGCGCAGCGTCAGTGCAATATTCAGCGCCGCGACCGCGGCTTCGAAATCACCCAAAGCATTGTTCGTCGAACCGAGGTTCATGTACGCCGCATCGAGCTTTGGATCTTTCTGAGTCGCCGCCTGCAGCGATTCACGGCTCTTCTGAAGCTTTGCGTTCGCTTCCGCGTCCTTCTTGGCCTGTTTGTCGGCTTGGGCGGCGTTGTAGTATGCCCAGCCGAGATTCGAATCATCGACGGCGGTCGGGCTTAGTGTCCGGGCCTGTTCGAGCCGTACGATGGCCTTGTCCCATTCGTTCGTCTTCCCGAGACAGAATCCCCACTCAAGATAGAGATCCGGGCGGTCCTTTATGCCGACCTCGGCGAGCTTGTATTCGGCATTTGCTTCCGCATAGCGCTCGAGCTGTCGGTAAGTGCTCGCGAGATTTGCGTGGGCGTCGTAGTAATTAGCATCGACCCGGATCGCCTCTTTGTACGCAGTGACCGCATTCGCGTAGTCGCCGCGGTTGTAGTACATGACGCCGAGGTCGAACCATGCAGGAGCATAGCCTGGGTCGAGCGCGACCGTTTCGCGATATGCAGCCATCGACTGGTCGGGCTGGTTGAGCCGGTCGAATATCGCGGCCCGGTAATACTTCGCGGTCGAATTACGAGCGTCCGATGCGAGCGCCTTCTCGAACGCCTGCAGAGCCTCGGCGTTCTTGTTCTGCTTATACAGCACCATCCCTTTCAGGTTGTGAAACTCAGCATCCGCGACGCCGCGCTTTTCGGCGTTGTGCACCGAGTACTCCGCCTTCGCGATCTCGCCGCCGTTCAGATAGAACATTCCGACCGGCACGTAAAGGGTGCTCAGCTCGGGATTGATCTGGAGCGCCTTTTCGTAATTCAGCTGCGCCCGTGTAGCGTCATTCTTTGCTTCGTAGACCTGGCCCAATTTCGCGTAGGCGACATCATTCTTCGGATCGAGCGTCACCGCCTCTTCAAGATAGACTGCGGCCGCGACGTTGTTGGTATCGCCCGCCACATCGATTCCCTTTGCCGCCAGTGCGTCGCTCAGACCGAGCTTCGCATCCTGGTTACGCGGATTGTTTTTCAATGCCTCGCGATAAGTCGTGATCGCCTGATCGACCTGGCCTGCGTCGAGCATCGTATCGGCCTTGGCCGTTTGGGTGTTCGAAAGCGCGATCTTTGCGTTGCGTTCGCGCGCACGTGCTTTTGCGAGCTGCGCCTGGTTCGCTTTTGCCTGTGTCGTTCGCTTCTTCCTGTTCGAAGCCACGTAAGATGCGAATTGTGCGCGGTTCGCACGGCCCACTGCCGCCGTCGGACGCATCGCCCGGTCGGCCGCCTCGCAGACCAGGCGGTTGGCCCAGTAGTTACACATCGAGACCTTGTCGGAGAGGCGCTTCTCGACCTCGACCTTCGACATCTGGTCCATCTCCCAGGCGGTCTTGCGGATCAGCAGGCGCAGCATCTCGGCCTGGGTCGAGAGCTCCACCAGCGGCCACTGGATGGCCTGGTTTTCGGCCAGCGCCTTGCC
>CAMLKY010000154.1 GCA_946480545.1 uncultured Acidobacteriota bacterium | reverse complement strand
TCCGCGAACGGCTCGGGTACGAGGCCTTGCTCGTCACACGCGGCAATAAGGGGATGACCCTGTTTGAGAAAGCTAAGCCGCCGCAGGAGCTCGAAGCCGTGGGACCGAAGGAGCCGATCGATGTCACGGGTGCCGGCGACACCGTTATCGGTACCTTTGCGCTTGGTCTTGCGTCCGGTCTGTCATTCGCAGATGCTGCTATCGTTGCGAACCATGCCGGCGGCATCGTCGTGATGAAGCGCGGCACGGCCTCAGTCACAGTTGACGAGCTGATCGAGTCGCTCGATGCGCATCCCGGAAGCCTCGGGCATGCGAGCCCCGCGAAATGACATCATCGGCACCGATCCTCAATCGAGACGAACTTGTCGCAGTCGTCGCTGCGAAACGCTCGGGCGGCGCCCTGATAACGCTCGCGAATGGCTGCTTCGATCTGATCCACGCCGGGCACATCCGTTACCTTTCCGGTGCGAAAGATCTCGGTGGATTCCTCGTCGTAGGTATCAACTCAGATCGGCAGGTCCGCCGATTGAAAGGAGAGGGCCGGCCCTTCATCCCGGAGCACGAGCGGGCGGAGATCATCTCCTCGCTGAGGTTCGTCGATGCGGTCACGATATTCGACGAGCCGACCGTCGACGCGCTGATCGACGCGATCAGGCCCGATGTCCATGCCAAGGGCACAGATTACAGTGAAGATACTGTTCCCGAGCGTGAACAGGTGCGCCGATACGGCGGACGCGTGGCGATAGTGGGTGATCCGAAAGATCATTCCTCGACTGACCTGATATCGATGGTGCGTGCACCGCGCCGATAGAACCTCACGATGTGGAAGTCCCGCAACAAGACCGACCTGATAATCGAAGTTTGGGAAAAGTTGGATTGTGAGAATGTCGGGGCCGCCGAGATCGAGGCTATCGAGAGCGTGATCGAGGACCGTTTCGGAAAAGCCGCGGTCGACTCACCCATGGTGATCGCGCGATTGCTCGCCGATGAAGGTGCCGAGCTTCGACATAGCGAGATCATGGACCTCTTCGTGAAGCGTGCGTCGGATCGCCCTTACGATCCGGTCATGCTGAATATTCTCGAGACGGGCGATCTGAGATCAGCTCGCCGATCGATCAGGCAGATGGAGAATCTTCGACAAAAATTCTTGGCTGACGGGGACCGTGAAGGTCTGCGGCTGCTTCGGGAAAAGGCGATAGCGGAGAAAGAGATAAAGCTCGCGTATGCCGGAAGAATGGATCGCGATGCTGGAAAACGGCTCGAAGCCGCCGAAATAGGGGAGTGGCTAAGGCTCTGGCTTCAGTCGCCGGAAATGTTCGAGAACTGGTTTGAGCTTCGCCGGAAATCGGCGGACTTTGTCGCGAAGTTTGGAGAGTTTGGATGAGACGCTTTTACGCCTCGCCTGAAGAATTTGCGGACGACGTCGTAAGGCTGGGTTCGGAAGAGACGCGTCACCTTCGCGATGTGCTGCGTTTGCGTGCAGGTGACGAAGTTCGCGTCTTCGATGGCATCGGCGGCGAGTTTCACGCGCGTGTGATCGAGATTGGAAAGACTTCGACGCAGCTTCAGATCCTGGAAGGCGTCGAGCCGTCCGCCTCGGAATCAGGACTCGACCTCACGCTTGCCGTCAGCGCATATAAGAGTGACAAGCTCGATCTCGTAGTTCCAAAAGCCGTGGAGCTTGGTGTCACACGCTTCGTTCCGATCGTTAGCTTCCGCAGTGAAGTGAAGCTCAGCGATACGCTCAGGCGGGCCGAACGCTGGAGGAAGATCGCTCTTGAGGCGACGAAACAATGCGAAAGGGCGAGGATAATGACGATCGCCGAACCGCTCAAGTTCGAAGATTTCATCTCGGCGGCTGATGACGGTCTGCTTCTGATGTTCTCGGAAAAGGACGGCCGCGGGATCCCTGCCAACACCACGCATAAAAAAATAACCGCCCTTGTCGGACCAAAGGGCGGTTGGGAAGATTCTGAAATTGAGCTGGCGAAGATCCGGCGATTTGATCCGGTGAAGCTCGGCTCGCGTATCATGAAAGCCGACACGGCCGCGATCACCTTCGCGGCGCTTCTTCAGCACCGCTTCGGCGATCTCACCTAGATCTCATTCTTTATGATTTTTCTCGGCCGGTAGTAGGCGTCACCACGCTGTGTAAGCTTCGCCTTACCAGCCAGGCTGTGCAGCACCGAATCGAGAAGCTCTTTATCTTCGAGCTTAAAATTCAAAACGCCTTTCGCCGCCTCTATATCCGGATCGTCAAAGTGCAGGATCATGTACCTGCGCTTTTCCTTGATCAAGCCTGCAAGTCCGGCACCCGGGAGAGGGATATGACTGACGACGTTTCCGGCCGTCGATGTCACCGACTTTGACTGCGGATAGATCACGAGGACCGATTTATACGGAATATGAAATTTCTCTTTCGTATCCTTGCCAAAGAAAACGAGCCGCTCATTCTCGTCGTCGAACTTCAACGTGCCCATCTCTTTCTCGTTATACCCGAACATCCCGCCCTCGTATTTCGCCGGGAACGACGGCGGAGCCATTCTTACAGATGTCGTAGCGGAGGGCTTCGCGGCCGCCTCGACCGGCCGCGGCTGAGCGTAAACAGCGCCGGCAGACAACATCAATACAACACTTAAATAAGCTATTCGATACATGAGGTTTCCTTTCTAACGATCGTGGAGAGTGTAATTTGTAAACGCTTTATAGACGCTTTCCGAAGGGTTTTGGTTGTCATTTGGCCGCGAAAAACTTGGTCCCCTCGATGTGCTGGCCCAACCTTTCGGTCGCCAGCTTGACGTATTCTTCCGAAATCTCAGATCCCAGCCACCTTCTGCCGAGCAGGTGTGCCATTTTCGCCGTGGTGCCGCTTCCCATGAAACAGTCGTAGACGGTATCCCCCTCGTTCGTCCAGGTGTTTATCTGGTCTTCTACGAGCTGCTCGGGAAAGATCGCCGGGTGTTCGAACGCGATCTTGTCGCGCGAGGATGAGGTACCCACGTTATAGAAGAAGATGTTGTTGACCTTTCGTTCCCGGGGCGCGACGTGGTCGTGTGCAAGATCGTTCCGGCCGACCTTCGTGATCCGAAATGACTTGAATGCCTTTTCCTGTTTGATCGGCTGCGTGATCGGATTGAAGGTCTTCGGCTGTCCCTTGCTAAAACAAAACATGTACTCAAAGCATTGTCGATAGCGCTTTCCGCAGTCGCTCGGGATCGGGTTATTCTTCGCGTAGATCATCGTGTCGTGCACGCGAAAGCCCGCGTCCTTGAACGCGAAAGCATGCTTGAAGCTCGACAATGTCTCGTCGCCGTTGACCGTACGATCACCGACCACCCAGATCACAACTCCGCCAGGCTGCGTCTTTCGAAACAGACCTTCGGCGATCTCCTCGACCGGAAAATGATATCCGTTGTAGTCCCGCAGATCGTCATACGGCGGGCTTGTGATCGTCATGTCCACGAAATCATCGGGCATACGCTCAAGGGTCGCGAGACAATTTTCCTGATAGATCTTTTCGAGTTCGATCATATTCAGAGCTTCATTCCGCCAAAGGTTCCCTGCCACATCAGCGACTGCTTCAACACATGGAGACGCTGCACTTCGGTCTCAGTACAATTTTCGCAAAGCTGCTCGATGATCGAATCGAGAAGCGGGATAGCAAACTGTCCGGCGTTCGCGACGACCTGCGAATAATAGTGAAGATGCATCTCGTTCTTTCCGTCGGTGTGAAACCGGACGACATCCGAGGACTCGATCTTTCGGACGTCCTGGCCTGCCGGTACAATTCGTCGGGGGACACCGTGGATCGCCTTGCCGTCGTGACCGACGGTTCCGAGAAGCAAGATACCGATCAGTATGTAGTCGGGGCTGAAGCTCCCGAGCGCCGGACGTGGGCTCAGGCGCGGGCCGAAGCTTCCGTACTCGGGATTCACGAGACGCGAATCGTAGATCACGCCGATGACATCCTCGGTCTCACCCCTGAGACCCACGAACTGGCCAAAGCAATAATCGTCCGCCTGTGGAGGCGAGTCGGAATCGAGTACGTCGATCACACGCGCGACATAGTCGATGTGAGAATTCGAGCTGACGATCTTCGCGATGTTCATACTAGATCCCGATCTCGGGAATGAGGTAGAGCAGCCACCAGAGCACCAGTTGGATCGCGAGCAGCAGCAGACTGACGCCCATACAAGCGAGCGACGTCCGGCGACCCGCATTATCAGGGAGTTGCAGTGCGCGGATATAACCAAAGCTCGCCGTTGCCAGAGCAAACGGAACGAAGAGGATCCCCAGATACGGGACCATCGAGTACACGGTGCACGCTCGTGCGATCTCGGACATCGAATTTTCTTCGCGGCTAAACAAGTACTCAGTTTGATTCAGACCGATCGTTCCTGCCAGGACTCGCCGCTGCAGGCCGTAAGACGATCTGATGGCGTCGAGCGGCTGGAAACCCTCGCCCATCAGCTTGCCGCAAACCGGGCAGATGGTCTTATCCGGATCAATACCAGAGGTCCCACAGGCCGGGCACGACTGGATCTTACCGGCGTCTTTTTTTGCTGGCGTCCTTTCGCGTAACACTGAAATCTAGTTTTTCACGACTCGTAAATTCCTGCAAAGCACGAAAGAAAACTTCGCGATCGCGGGCGGATATCACGGCAGTCTGGTCAGCGGTTTCAAGTGCGTAAGGGTATCCGAGCCCGATCACACACTCGGCGCGGACGACATCGATAACCTCGTCGAGCTTTCCCGATTCGTAGATCCAACTGGGCAGATCGACACGCGCAGGCGCGGAATCTGCGGTTGTCTGGAGGTATGTGAAGCCCACGATCGAGCCGCCGGTGCCAGGATCAATGAACGCTTCCAGTCCGCGGCGCGTCGCGTAGCAGAAACAGGTCCGATCGCCCCACTCACCAAGCACGCATGTTCCGTCCGACCTTTTCGCACGCAGAGCGGAAGCGTCGAATAGACCCGCCGATGGGGTATCGTTGCCCGCCGAAAAAATATCGAGCATCGTGAGAATGTCGCGCGAGAAGCTACGATCGACGTATCCGACCAGCGGCACAGCGGTTTCGTACGACATCTTCACGAGGTCGACCGTCGCATCGAGAAACTTTTTCTGCAAACCCTTCTGTGAAAATGGAACGAGCAGAGGGTTATCGAAAAACGCCACCGGCATACGTTCGCCGCGCTGCTGCCATCCGCTCTTTGCGCGAAGAAAGGCCGTCAGGCGATCGACTTCGCCGAGGTACCGGTAGGCTTCGACGCGTATGTCAGGGTTCATCGGATCCTGCCACTCGGCAAGCAGCTCATCCGGCGTTAGCAACTGGAAGCTCGCATTCTTCTCGTATGAAGATTCACCGTTGTGCGGATTCTCAAACCAACCGATCTGCACGGCCGCGACCGGAACCAACGTCTCCTTTCCGGAATATATCTGACTGCCGTCGGCCGCGAATGTAACTCGCCGATCGAGTATCGACGCCGCCCACCTCCGTGCCTGCTCATGATTCGCCCACGACTCCCGGAACGCTATCGAGAATGATCCGCTGCTCAATTCGTCAGACGGAACCGCACCTGCGCCCTCCCCTAGCTTCTTTCGGATCTCAGCTAAAGGCGTCTGCGCGAGAAGTTTCAACCGCTCAAGATAAGGCTCCAGACCCTCAGCGTATCGTGACATGAACTCTCGAAAAGCCGGGCCTCTTCGATCGAGCTCCTCACTTAATGTTTCTCGGAATAGCATCAAAGGTAGACCGCTTTTACGGCTTCGGCGAGCGAATCGTGGTCGCGTCGAAAACGTAATATCGCTGGTTTGCGGTAAGTACGAACAGCTTCGTACCGGGCTTATCGAATATGGCGTAGGCGATCCGGCTGGGAAATCTGAAATCGTCGATCCGTCGCCCGGTGTTCAGATCGATGAGT
>CAMLKY010000153.1 GCA_946480545.1 uncultured Acidobacteriota bacterium | reverse complement strand
GATCTCACGGAACTTCCTGAACACCTTGATCGGAACGCGTATGCCCGCAGCCGCGTCACCATAGATGTCCGAGAGGTCGATCTCCTCTTCCTCCTCGATGACGTCCGCTATCACGGCCGGCTCGGTCGTACGCACAACGGTGTAATAACTGAATTCCTCCAGCACCTTCTTTTCGTGAAAGTTCAGGTCATTACAGTTGTCGCATTTACAATCTCCATCATCTGTATGTTCGCTTTCGCGGTCGATCACAAGGATCAGGCGACGGGGAAGCATCGATTTCGACGGTGTGTTTTCGGTCTCAGGAGTGGTGACAAGCTTGATGGGGATCTCAACCAACGTTTCATCCTTCGAAACCACCGCCTTCGCTTCGCGGACTCGCGTGATAGCTTCAAACGGCGTGAAGCTCAGAAAGCTTGTCAAAAAATATCCGTGAGTTTCGGTCTTCGCATAGGCGACGGGCGTAAAGTCGGGCGGCTCCGGAGCCGCGTTGATAGCCGCCATTATTACGATCTGGTAATCCTCGACCTTTGTATCCCCGTCCTTTGCAAGTAACTTGCCCTTTATCTGATACGATTCACCCGATGGTAACTCAGGCACGTCCTGTTCGATGACGACCTCGACAGCGATCTCGACGCTCTTCAGATCCGTCTTCGTGACCGACAACGATTCTTCCGAGGGGAGGACGGTACCGGTAGGGTCGAAGCTGATCTCGGCGAACTCGCCTTGAGAGGTCTTAACACGATAAAGAATGCGGCTGGTGTCGAGGACGTCGTTGAGATCGATGTCCACGATCACTATCCGCGAATCCTCGATCGGGTAGGCCTCCTCGATCGTATAGCGTTCCTTGTTTGTGTAGGTGAGAACGAACTGGTAACCGAAGAAGTTGTTATCAGCATCGGGTCCGAGGGGCACAAACGTGTACTGGACGGTCTTAAAATCCTGCGGTTCGGGCTGGCTGGCGCCAAAGGTGACGGATGAGGCTATTAATTCTGCCTCGGCTGCCGGGATACTCAAAAGGCCGATATCACGCGGGCGTTTGAGCACCATTCCATTTTTCACAGCATTTGTCAGTGTTGAGATCGTTGCTTCGGAGACGCCATTCTCTTTTAGAGACTCTCTGATGTCGGAGATCTTTGCCAGATTATTAATGTTCGGCTTCATTGTTTCCTCCAGTTGCCTTCTCGGCGCGCAAAATGTCCTCGGAAGATCCCGGTTGGGACTCGGAAAGTAGTAAAGCAGGACGTCGGCCGCCTCACGTTTTTGCGAGGCGAGCAGAATGCGGGACCACATGGACGAACGAAAGCGGGCGCTGATAAGATTGTGGTGACTTCAAGAATATTGATGATCGGGATTGAACATTGAGGGTTGCCGTCATTTCAGCGGAGGCCGTTCCGTACTCAAAGACTGGTGGTTTGGGCGATGTCGCCGGGGCCCTGCCAAAGGCGTTGAAGAACGTCGGGGTAGACTCGGTTCTGATCACGCCCTGCTATCTTCAGACCAAAGGCGAATACCTTTGGCGGACCGCTGTCGCCGATCTCAACGTCGACTGGCGCGGTGGTATCTATCCCGCAAAGGCATTTTACAGCGAAGCCAATGGCTCGCCCACGTTCCTCATCGACGCCCCGTCATACTTTCATCGCGACTCTATCTACGGTTTTACTGAAGACTACGAGCGGTTCGCCTTTTTCAATCACGCCGCGCTCGCGCTTCTGAAACGAATCGGGGCTGCGCCGGACATCATTCATCTCAATGATTGGCATTGCGGATTCGCCGCGGTCGAGCTCGCATCTGCAAGGCGCTCCGACAGGTACTGGGCAAATACCAGGACAGTCTTTTCGATTCACAACATGGCCTATCAGGGTGGTTTCTCGATGGGCGAGTTGTGGAAGCTGGGCTTCGGCTCGGAGCTCGCCCGGAACGCGTTCTCGTTCGACGGGTACGCGTCCGCGATGAAGGCTGGGCTCGAGATATCGGACTGGCTATCCACGGTTTCGCACCGGTATTCGCTCGAGATTCAGACCGAGGAGAATGGGTACGGACTCGAGTGGCTCACTCGGCAGCGTGCCAGCCGACTGGTCGGGATCACGAACGGCGTGGATTATGAAGTCTGGGATCCTGGCACCGACCCTGAGATACCGGCGAACTTCAACATCGAAGACCTCTCCGGAAAGCGAGAGTGCAAGCGAGCTCTGCTGGAGAACTTCTCTCTGCCGGTTGATCTGGACAGACCGGTTCTCGCAAATATCACGCGCCTCACGGCACAGAAGGGGATCGACCTGATGATGCAGGTCGCCGGATCGGTTCTCGAAACAGGGGCGTATATTGTTTCGCTTGGTTCGGGGGAAAAGCGTTACGAGGATTTCTGGCAGCGGCTTCGGGATCATGCGCCGCGCCAGGTCGGCGTCTATCGCGGGTACAACGAGAACCTGGCACACAAGATCGAGGCCGGGGCCGACATGTTCATGATGCCGTCCAAGTTCGAGCCGTGCGGGTTGAATCAGATGTACTCTCTGCGATATGGAACCATTCCGATCGTGCGAGCCGTAGGCGGTCTCGACGATACGGTCCAGAATTATGACGCCGTCAGCGGCACCGGTAACGGGTTCAAATTTGGGCCCTACCGTGCCGACAGATTCCTGGAGCGGATTTACGAGGCTCTCTTCGCGTATGCGGACCCCGAAGTTTGGCGTCGTATCCAGCGTAATGGAATGAGCGTCGACAATTCGTGGGAGAACGCGGCGCGGAAATACGTGGACCTCTACCGGCGAGCACTAAGCTGAATATCACAAGTGACGCGGTTGAAACCGCGGCCCCATTGTTGGACAATCTTCCCCGGTATTCTCTCGTTCTATCCTGATGCGGAAAAAAGCCCTTATTACCGGAATTACTGGCCAGGACGGCAGTTATCTCGCGGAACTGCTGCTCGACAGCGGCTACGAGGTCCATGGACTGGTGCGGCGTGTGGCGTTCGAAGATCCGGGGCGAAAGTTTCATCGGATCGAGAGCATCCTCGACCGCATTACCTTACATTCCGCAAATCTCGAAAACTATCCGAGCATCTTCCAGGTCATAAGCCAGAACCGCTTCGACGAGTGCTACCACTTTGCTGCCCAGAGCTTCGTTGCGGAGAATTTTGCCGACGGGTTCTCGACGATGAACACGAACATCAATGGCACGCATTATGTGCTGGCGGCGTTGCGCGAGCTGAGCCCGGAATGCCGCTTCTACTTCGCGGGTTCGAGCGAGATGTTCGGAAAGGTGGATGAAAGTCCGCAGAACGAGATGACGCGTTTTCATCCGCGAAGTCCGTACGGGATCAGCAAGGTTGCCGGATTCGACCTGACGCGCAACTACCGCGAGACGTACGATATGTTCTGTTGCAGCGGGATGCTATTCAATCACGAGAGCCCGCGTCGCGGTTTCGAATTTGTCACGCGAAAGATCACGAGCGGTGTCGCTGCTATCAAGCTCGGCCGAGCTAGGGAACTGACGCTCGGGAATCTCGATGCCCGTCGTGACTGGGGCCACGCGGCGGATTACGTTCGGGCGATCTACGCGATGCTCCAGCAGGATCAACCGGACGATTACGTGATAGCGACGGGCGAAACACATTCCGTGCGCGAATTCTGTGAGATCGCATTCTCGCAGGTCGGATTGAAATACCAGGATTATGTCGTCGTCGACGAAAAACTGTACAGACCGAATGAAGAGCATCAGCTCGTAGGGGACGCGAGCAAGGCAGCGAAGCAACTGGGCTGGAGCCCGACATACTCATTTGAAGAGATCGTGCGCGAGATGGTCGAGACAGACCTCACATACGCTGCGTCGGGATCATTGGCGGAGGAAGTAGGACCTGGCCGGCGATGAAAACGAAAGTGCTCTATGTGGAACGGAAGTTCACCGGTTTCTATAGTCTCGAAAAGGTTTTCCGACAGATCGCGAAGAACCTCGATCCGGATCGCTTCACGACAGCATTTCAACAGGTGAAGTTTCCCGCCGGGCCAAGCGGTATCTTCAAAAACCTTTTCTCATTCAAGCCTGAGTCGGCGGACGTCTATCACATCACCGGCGACATTACTTACATGGCACTCGTGCTGCCGCCGCGTAAGACCGTCCTGACGATCCCGGACTTGAGTATCCTTCGCTATCGGACCGGCATCCGCAGGCTTGTTCTAAAGAAGCTTTTATTCGATTGGCCCATCCGCCGCGCTCGTTACATAACCGCGATCTCACAGGCGACCGCCGACGCGATCGTCCAGGAGACAGGCGTGCAGGCGTCGAAGATCCGTACGATCGGGCTTCCGGTGGACGATGTCTTTGTCGCCGCCGAAAAACCGCCGTTCGACAACGCCTGTCCGAACCTGCTGCAGATCGGCACGCTTCGTTACAAGAATCTTCCGAATGTGATCAAGGCGATCAAAGGATTGAAGTGTAAATTTACGATAATCGGTCGGCTCGATGAGGCGATGATCTCGATGCTCGAGGAAAGCAACATCGATTACCGAAACGAATCGCAGTTGGACGACGATGCGATACGCGAGCATTACAGAACGGCGGATATCGTTCTCTTTTGTTCGGTCTTCGAAGGCTTTGGCTTACCGATCATCGAAGCGCAGGCGATGAACACGCCGGTCGTCACCAGCGACGTCGACCCGATGCGCGATGTAGCCGGTATCGGGGCCGTGCTCGTCGATCCGCACAATGTCGAGGAGATCCGCACCGCTATCGACAGGCTGATCGAGGATGCGGAGCTGAGGCGTCAGGTCGTCGCGGACGGAGCTGAGAATGTTAAGCGATTTCGCCCGGCAACCATCGCACGGCACTACGCCGAGTTGTACAGGGAAGTTGTGGAGAACTGAGCTATGTTTTCATATCGTGTCGATGACGAGATCACACTCCGGCTGCCGGAAGAAAGCGATGCCGAGCCTGCGACCGCGCTCGTGAGAAAGAATCTCGACCACCTCAACCGTTGGATGCCGTGGGCTGTTGAGGATTATTCGGAGACGCACGCTCTGCAATGGATATCCATGGCCCGCATCGACTATGCAAAGGACGGGCGTTTCGGAGCGGTCATCTGTCTTCGCGGCGAGATGATCGGCGGTATCGGTTTTCACGATCTGGATCTTGTCCACCGCCATGCATCGATCGGTTATTGGATCGACAAAGACCACGAAGGGCGCGGGATAGTCACGAAATGCTGCAGGGTGCTTCTCCAACATTTGTTCGATACAATGAAGCTTCACCGCGTGCAGATAAACTGCAACATCGAGAATACCCGCAGCCGTGCGATTCCTGAACGTCTGGGTTTTAAGTTCGAAGGAGTAATGCGCGAGGTCGAGCTCCTCGGCGGCCGTTTTGGCGACTGGGCGGTCTACAGTCTTCTCGAAAACGAATGGCGCGAATCCCAAACTTAGGGATTCCGCAAACGCACTTTGTAACCTCAATTATGATAATCGTGATCATCGGAGCCCAGTGGGGCGATGAAGGAAAAGGTAAGGTCGTAGACCTGCTGGCGGACCGTTTTGATGTCGTCTCGCGCTATCAGGGCGGGCACAACGCCGGGCACAGCGTGTACGTCGGTGATAAAGCTTTCGTACTTCGGCTGCTGCCATCGGGCATCATTCATCAGGAATCGACCTGCGTGCTTGGAAACGGAATGGTGATCGATCCGAAGGCGTTCTTTGAAGAGATCGACCAGATGACCGAGCAGGGAATCAGCATAACTCCCGAGCGTCTGAAAGTGTCGTCACGAGCACACCTTATCATGCCGTACCATCGAGCTCTGGATCACACCTCCGAAGAGCGACTGGGAAATGAGAAGATCGGTACGACCCTGCGCGGCATCGGCCCGGCGTACGAGGATAAGGCCGGACGCCGTGGGATCCGGGTCGCGGACGCGATGTCGCCGGACGTGCTGCGGATGCGCGTCGAGCGAAACCTTGAA
>CAMLKY010000152.1 GCA_946480545.1 uncultured Acidobacteriota bacterium | reverse complement strand
CATTACGCCCGCAGATGATCGAGTTCCGAGGTTTTGTCGCTGAAAGCGACACAGCATTAAAGATACTGTCTTGACAATCAAGCGGGTTAAGCCGGGGTCGGATCGAACGGGCGGTTGTTCTTGATGACACCGTAGGCGATGTGGATGAGCTTCCGCATCGCCGCGCCGACCACTTGCATTGGCCGCTTCCCGTTTTCTCTTAGCCGCCGGGCAAAGTCGCTGATGACCTGGTTGTACTTGAGGGCGACGATCGCCGGGAAGTACAGCGCTTTTCTTATCCGGGCGTTTCCGACCTTGGAAAGCCGGGTGCGATTGAGAGTTGTGCCGGACTGATCTCTTCTGGGAGTGACTCCGGCGTGAGCGGCGACCGCTCTGGCCGATGAGAAAGAGCGGAACTCGATCTCGCCGAGCAGCAAACTGGCCGTCTTCTCACCGATCCCGGGAATCGTCTGCAGCAGTTCGCTCTGCTGTTTCAGGTCCGGATTGTTGTTGATGTGATCTTTGATAAGTCGTTGGACTTTGTCGATCTCGTGTTCGAGATCAGTGATCACGCGTTTCACACTGCTATTGACGGTTCCAGCAGAGGACTCAAGACGATTGTGCTCGGCTAGAAGCATCTTCTCGAGCACTTCGACACGGCGCGATAAGGCCTGTAGCTGCTTGATCTCCGGAGGCAGCGGATGCCAGTCGTCGAGCTCCTTCTGGAGACAGAACTCAGCGATCGTTCGAGCGTCCGCCGTATCCGTCTTGTTCCGCTTCAACTCACTGCGTGCGAATGCCTCGATACGCGATGGATTCACGACCGACACACGATGCCCGTGCTCGTAAAGGAACTCTGCCACCATCTCGCTGTACGTGCCGGTCGCTTCCAGGCAGACATGTGCACGCTCGATCTTCATCGACCGGAGCCATCCCTCCAGCAGCCGCATCCCCTTCTTGTCGTTGGTGAACTTCTTCACCAGCACTTTCCCGTTCATCATCAGACATGCGTCCAACTTCTTCTTCGCGACATCGATACCGAGAACTGTTTCTGACATGATTGATACGCTCCTTTGAAAACCTGTTCGCCAAGCACGACCTTGTACATCCAGACTCTGACGGTCATACGATACTGTCCGGCTTCGGCGGAACATTTGATAAGCGGAAAAGAGGTCTTGATCTTTACACCAGACTTCGCAAGTACTCTAGCCCAGGGCCGGACTCATCTTTTCCGAAACACAACTCACAAGCGTCCTTGTTAGTTGCACAAGCGCTCAATTGTCAAGATACAAGCCCAGGGTTGAGCCGCTTCGGCGAAACCCTGGGTCAGGCAACGAATGAATCACTCGCTGAAAGCGAGGTCGCTTTCAGCGACGGATACCACGTCGAATCTATCCCAGGGTTTCGTTCGCTTCGCTCTCTCAACCCTGGGCTTTAATGCTGTGTCGCTTTCAGCGACTAAGATCTCGCTTCGCTCCTCAACCCTGGGCTTTAATGCTGTGTCGCTTTCGGCGACAAATTTCGCTAGGTAGGCGGTCGGTGTAACTCTCGGTTCTGGACTCACTCGCCTGCTGGCTTCTCGTCGACACGGATCTCCGGAAATTCCATTGCAAATTCCTCTGCCGTTTTTGTATCTATCGCACCTCGCACCGGTCTTGTACCTACGTTGGATTTGAAGTTTCCGCTCTCGTCGTAGAGTCGGCGATACTGCGCGGTGTTCCGGATCACGCCCTGGACGTAGCCTTTTGTTTCACGAAACGGGATCGCCTCGACGAACTCGTCGATCTCGACTGGAAGGCTCGCCCGCCATGGGTTCACGCGGCCGGGGCCGGCGTTGTACGCTACGGCGACGTACTCGATGCGGCCGAACTTGTCGAATTGATCTCGCATGAACGCCGTACCAAGCTCGATATTCACAGCCGGCTGGTAGAGCGTGTCGGATGTGACCATCGATGTCTTGGAAACATACTTCCGAGCCATTGAGCGAGCAGTTGGAACCAGAAGCTGCATCAGGCCATAGGCGTTCGCGTGAGACTTGGCCCGCGGATTAAAAACGGATTCCTGACGGATCAGCCCTGCGACCTGATACTTGTCGAGGTTTCTCTGGGCGGCCCAGTACTTGATCTCGTTCCAGTTGGTCAGTGGATAGAAGATCTCCCACTCTTCGCGGCCCATCTCTTCCGGAAACATCTGCGAGTAGTCCGGGTAACTCTTCGCAAGTGCCAGAAGGGCGTTGACGTTGTCTCCCTTCCAACGATAGTGACGTGCGAGCGCAAGATTGATCCGCGGCGAGTTCTGGGCCGTCTTCTTGGCTTCCTCAAGCTCGTCGATTGCCCAATCGAAAAGACCGACGATGCTCAGCTCATCGCTCTTTTCAGCACGCGCTAGTTCCGCCGGCGTCGAAGTCTCTTTGGCAACCGTGATCGTCTTAAGCGCCGCCGCGGCTCTGGTAACCATCGCATCGACAGGTGCTCCCGCAGGGCAGCTCATCGAAGCGAGTCTTTGCTGCGCGAGGTAGCCGTACCAGTTTGCGGAGTAACGATGGATCACCGCCTCATATAGCGCGCAAGCTTCGGCCGTCTTGCCCGCCTTTTGTGAATCGCGCGCCGCCCAGTATCCGGCCTTGCCGCGATTGGTCGTATCGCGTTCCGCATAGCGAGCGAGATGCTCTGTAAGCATCCGCGATGAGTTCGCGTAATTTCTGTTGTCGTGTTCGATCCACGCGAGCTCGAATTGTGCTTGAGCGACCTCGACGGCTGTCGGAAAGTTCGTCACGGCCGCCCGCAGGAACGATTGTTCCTCGAGCTTGTTCTTGAGATCGCGCGCCGTCATGCCGGCATCGATCCAGGCTTTAGCCGTAAAGCGCCCGGACGGATATTTCTGACGCAGCTCTTCCGCGATGCTGCGTGCATCAGCCCAAGCCCTCGCGCGTGCGTTTGCCATCACTAGCTGGTAATAGGCTTCTTCTTTCTCGGGAGCCGAAGCCGGAATGGCATTGAATGCCGCCCGCGCCTCAGCCGCTTTTCTAAGTCCGGACAGTACGGTCAGGTACCGCAGCCTGACTGCCGAGGACATTGCGGTTGGGAACGACGAGTTCAGCTCGGCGTAAGCTTTCTCTGCTGCCGTGAGTTCTTTTGCGGCGACAAGAAGCTCCGCTCGTCGAATAAGCTCCTCTGCCGTCGTCGGCGTAAGCGGCTGTGCGAGGGAAGTGAGCTTTGCTTCCGCAGTCTTGCCCGCGTCGCTCCCCGCACCATAGAAATACGCCCGCCGATAAAATCGCGTCGCTTCACTTTGGTTTCCCTGAAGCTCGTAAGCCTCCGCGATGGTGAGACTGGCCGAACCGTTCTGATTCGCATCCATCTCAGCGAGGAATGCGGGCACCCGCACAGACTGCCCAGCCTTGTTTGCGGCGGCCGCCCATTTCAACTTCGCATCGTCGATATGTAGCGAGTCGGGATATTGTTCGATGAGCTGCGTATACGCTGCCATCGCCTGGGCGTAGTTACCAGCTTCATGAAGAGCACGCCCTCGCAGCCAGAGCGCATGGTCGCCGACCTTGGTCAGGCGCTGAAATTCATCGCTATTCAAGATCGCGGCGGCACCGGCGTGATCACCCGAATCAAACCGAAGCTTGGCCCGGAGAAGCTTCGCGAGCGCGCCTGTCCGTTTTCCGGCGAAGCGGCGTTCGATGCCCGCAACGTATTCGTCGGAGATCTGACGGTTGTCACGAACCATCTGGCGCAGTGTCGCGAGTGTTTGATCTTCACTCGGTTGCGCGGAGCAGCCGACTACGAACAGAAGAGAAACAAAAAGCGTTGAGGCGAGCGAAATCGTATGACGGAACATCTATTAGCTGAAAACTCCTTGCTCTTTTGATGCGGATCTGAGGGTTTATTGCTTCTGGAAAAAACCGAGCGGTTATATGATACCAGAGAATTTTCCCGGCCCGAGGTGATACTAAATGAGAAAACCCATTCTCGCTGCACTGATCGCTGTTGCTTTTAGCGTTCTCGCCTACGGCCAAACACCCGTGCCGACTCCGCCCCCCGCAGACGAATCTGAGGTCGTAAAGATAACCACGGCGCTGATCCAGATCGACGTGATGGTGACCGACCGCAGCGGAAACGTCATCACCGATCTCCGGCCGGATGAGTTAGAGATCTACGAGAATGGCGTGCGGCAGAAGATCTCGAACTTCTCGTTCGTTTCAAATACCAGAAAGATCGAGGTTCCGGGGCGCCCTGCGAAGGCCACGGAAGGGGTGCCGCCTCCGAGGATCCGTGCAGAGCAGGTACGCCGCACGATCGCACTCGTCGTCGACGACCTCACGCTTTCGTTCGAGAGCACCGCCTTCGTAAGGCGCGCCCTCAAGAAGTTTGTCGACGAACAGATGCAAGACGGAGATCTGGTCGCGATAATTCGCACAGGCGCCGGCATCGGGGCACTTCAACAGTTCACAAACGACCGGCGCCAACTCCACGCCGCGATCGAACGAATACGCTGGAACGCCGTCGGGAGCGGGAGGATCGGCGCCTTTTCGCCACTGCAGCCAAACGACGACGATTCGCTGCCACCTGACGAACGGGGAGCCTGGGAGCGCACGGTCGACGGTGTCCAACGCGAGCAAAATGATATTCGCGAGAGCATTTTTGCAACAGGCACGCTCGGGGCCGTGAACTATGTGGTTCGCGGTATGCAGGAACTTCCCGGCCGCAAGTCGATCATGCTGTTGTCCGAAGGTTTCGCACTCTTTTCGGAAGACGCGCTCGGATTTCGTGAGTCAGGCCGGGTTATGGCGAATCTTAAAAAACTGGTTGATATCGCGAATCGTGCTTCCGTCGTGATCTACACGATGGATGCACGCGGTCTCCAATGGGCAGGGCTTACCTCCGCCGACGACCCTGAAGGCCGTTCGTCCGCCGAGATCGACGATGCGATGTCCCGCCGCCGCCGTCAGCTCCGTGATACGCAGGAGGGGCTGATGCACCTGGCTAGGGAAACGGGCGGGCTCTCGATCGTCAACAACAACGATTTGAGCGGCGGCATTCGACGGATGCTCGATGATCAGAGCTATTACCTGATCGCATACGATCCCGACGATTCGATATTCGATCCGGCGACGCGCAAGTTCAACGAGCTGGAGATACGCGTGACCAGGCCGGGTGCGCGCGCCCGCTATCGCAGCGGCTTTTTTGCAGTCAATGACGCAAAGCTTCTTACGCTGGTACCGGTCGGCGACGAGCGATTCTTGCATGCCCTGACATCACCTTTCGGCACTAACGACATTTCCCTGCGGCTGAACGCTCTTTTTTACAACTCGATCCGGACCGGAAACGTGATCCGGTCGCTGCTTCATATACAAGCTCAGGACCTTCGATTTACCGACATGCCGAACGGCGGAAAGAGGGCGGTCTTCGACGTCATCGCCATGGGCTTCGGAGACAATGGAATGCCGGTGGACCAGCTTTCGAAAACGTTCACGATCGAGCTAAAAAAAGACGCATTCGAACGCGCTCAGAAGTCGGGGCTTGTCTATGATTTTGCGTTTCCGATCAAGGATCCCGGAGCCTATCAGTTACGGGTGGCGATCCGGGATCAGGAGAGCGGGCGAATTGGGTCTGCAAATCAATTCATCGAGGTACCAAATCTCAAGAAGAGCCGTCTCGCGACGTCGGGTGTGATCCTCGAGAATCTGAGTTACGACGATTGGCAAAAGCGAAACGCCGGACAGCCGGTCGCGAACAGTCATGCGCTGATCGCAACCTCGAAGCGGCAATTCAGTCGCGGCACGGTCCTGACCTACGGATTTACGATCTATAACGCGAAGCCGCCGGTGAATCTTTCATATCAAACGAGGATCTTTCATGACGGCAAGCTTGTTACAGAGAATCCGGTGAAGCCGGTGTCCGGGAACGCCGCTGCGGGCGGTGTCGATTTCCTGGCGGCACTCGCACTCGGGGCACAGA
>CAMLKY010000151.1 GCA_946480545.1 uncultured Acidobacteriota bacterium | reverse complement strand
GTCTACAACCGTCTTGATCGCCTCACGAGCACCGTCGAATTCTTCCTTCACGACACCCTTCAGGTCAGTAGCTTTCGCCCCGCGCGAGTACACATAGACTGTCATTCGTTCGCGAGCAGGCGAATCGTAGCTAACGACCACGCCCTCTTCTCCCGTCGGTAGAGCCGCTACTTCACCACGTTTCCAGCCTTCCACTTCGGGAAACTTCAGGCCATCGAGAACAGATGGATTCTGTGCAACGGCCGGCAACGCGGCTGAGAGGAGGATGAAAAGGGCAAACTTCAATTTGATGATACTTCGGTTCATAGAGTTCGGATTGTGCACCAAGAGCCGACCAAAGTCTATGAAAAATGACTCGATTGATTTCACCTCCCGACTGCCGCACAATGTCATTTCGTTTCGTCTGTATGAAAATCCTTGTAACGGGTGCAAATGGAATGGTCGCTCGCGCGACGATCGCGCATTGCCGAGCGCTCGGCGACGATGTGGTCGCGCTTACGCGACAGCAAATGGACATCGCGGATCGCGATTCGGTTTTCGTCACGTTGGAAAACGAGAGGCCCGACGCCGTAATAAATTGCGCGGCATACACCGACGTCGATGGGGCCGAATCAAACCCAGACGCTGCGCGGAATGCCAACACCCTTGGTCCGAAGTACCTTTCGGAGGCCGCGCGAGAAACCGGGGCGCGGCTTGTCACGATATCGACCGACTATGTTTTTGATGGTGAGAATCAGGGATTCTACACTGAGAGCGACAAGCCAAATCCGCGCGGTGTGTACGCCATCACGAAATTCGAGGGTGAGACGGCCGTGCTTGATGCTAATCGGAATTCCATTGTCGTGCGTTCGGGCTGGATCTACGGCGACGGGGGAACGAACTTTCTCAGTGTCATGCACAAGCTGCTTGGTGAAGGAAAACGGATCAAAGCCATAGCGGACGCGTACGGGACGCCGACATTCGCGGGCGATCTCGCGGCTGGGCTTCGCCAAATTGCAGAGACGGATCTAACCGGAGTTTTTCATATTGCAAACTCAGGCTCGGGGACGACGTATCTGGGATTCGCCGAGAAGGTTTGTGAGATCGGCGGGTTCGATCCGGACCTGATCGATGTCGTATCGAACGCGGATCTGAAACGTCCCGCTCCCCGGCCGGTCAGTTCAAAGCTGGCAAGTGTCAGACTCGATCCCCTCCCGGATTGGGAAGATGCATTGAAGAGGTTTTTGGACAAAGAGTAGTCGCCGATGGATGCTGCCGTCCTCCGTGGCTTCGCGGCTTTGTGCGAATACAGTCGAGCACAAGCACAAAAAATGGCTCCACGAGGAGCCATTTTTCTTGGGCTTTTTGTCTTCTGGCTAATCTCTGGTCTGGTGAATTGACGTTCCCACCTCTTCCATCACCGGTGTGGACGTGTCGGCTTCGCTCTTCGCGTAATACTCGTAATAACCCGTACCGTAGTAGTCGTACTCCATCGAGCCGGACTTGATACCGTTCAATACGACTCCGTAGATCCGGGCACCGATGTTCGCCAGGCGATGCTTGAACCGTCGCATCAAGTGGATCGAGCTCTTCCCCGCCATCGCGACTATGACCACACCGTCTACCAGTGTCGACAGGATCGCGGCATCCGTAAACGAGATCGCGGGCGGCGAGTCGATGATGACATGCTTGTATCGGCCGCGGAGAAACTGCAGCAGATTCTTCATCTCATTCGAGCTAAGTAGCTCAGCCGGATTCGGCGGGATCGGCCCGCTGGTGATCACCTTCAGCCGCGGAAGATCGCGACACGTCTTGATGAGGTTTTCGGTGTTCCTTTCGCCGGACAGATAGTTCGTCAGCCCCTGCGAGTTCTCCAGATCGAAATAGCTATGCAAACGCGGGCGTCTCAGATCGCAGTCGACGATCACGACGTCGGCGTCGGCCTGCGCCAGCGTCACCGCCGTGTTGATAGCCGTTGTCGTTTTACCTTCCGAGGGCTGTGATGAGGTCACAAGGATCGATTGCGGCGGCTTACCAGCCGACGAGAACAGTAGCGACGTTCGCAGATGCCGGTAGGCCTCTGCCATTGGCGAACGGCGTTCTTCGAGCGTAATCAACCCGGTAGATACCGGCACATTCCCGTTACCATTTCCGTTCGCCGGGGCGAGTTTCAATCGTCGTTTCTCGTTACCGAAATGGTGCGGTATCAGCGCAAGCGTCGGCAGGCCAAGGTGACGTCCGATGTCGTCGGATGTCTTGACCGAATCATCCAGGTAATCAAGAAGGAACGCGAGACCGACGCCAACAGCTAGCGATACCAAAAACGCGACAAGTATATTTCTTGTTCGCTGCGGGCCAATAGGTCCGCCGGGCGTTACCGCCTTCGCGGCGATCTTGATGTTCTCCGGGCGGCCGCTTGCAATTGCAAGCTCCTGTTCTTTCTGTCGCTGCGTGTAGGTGTTAAGCAGCCCGCGGTTCGTATCGAGCGCGTCTTTCTTTCGGCTCAGTTCCATCTGGGCCTGACCCTGGACGTTGGCAACAACCGCCTCCTGATCGTACGCGGCTTTGGCCTGGGCCTCTTGTCTACCCGCCGAATCAAGCTGTGACTTCAAAGCCACGAGCGCTCCGCCGACAGCATCCTTCTCAATTCGTTTCTGATCCTTTTCGATGATCTGAGAAACTTCCTTCTCGGTTTTCTCTTTGGTCTGGACCAGCGCCTGGATGCGTGCGTTAAAGGCGAGTATCTCCGGATGTTCGTCGGTATATTTGACGCTGGCGGCTTTCTTCTTTTCTTCGAGATCGTTTATCTGCTTTTCGATGCTCCGGATGTCGTCCTGCAGCTTCGCCTTTCTTTCGGTGTTCAGCCGCATCGTGTCCTGGAAGATCTTATTCTCGTAAAGGTCCGGGATATTCATCCCCTTTCCTTCCCGGCTGCTTTGGACCGCCGCCGTGTATCTTGCCTCAAGCTGGCGACGGGCTTCCATCGACTTCAGCCAGGTCTGGCTGAGCGTCTCGAGCTTGGATGCCGAAAGCTCTTGTCCTTTTTCCGCAAGCGGCAATCCGCTCGATCGCATATAGCCGATGAGATCGGCTTCTTGCTCTGAGATGGTTCGCTGCAATTCATCGATCGACTTTGTCAGGTCTTCATATGCACGCCGTGCTCCCTCGGTCTCGCGCTCGGCATCCTTATCGATAAATACGTCAGCAACCTTATCAGCCACGCGCGCCGACAGCTCCGGCTTCGGCGTCGTCACGCTCACATTAACAAGATTGGTGCGCTCCTTCTGCACGACCGTCAGGCGTCCCGCGAGCATACCCGCATACGAATCGACACGTGCCCTCTCCTCATTCGTGAGCTGTATCGTCTGCGATGAACTCCCGTTCGCAGTGATATCGTCGACCACCGGAAGCGAGTTGCCCGCAGCCGTATCGTCTTTACCGCTTGTAAAAATCGACCGGAGGCCGGAAAGAACACCGCGCTCCTCGTTTCCGAACAGGTCCGGATCTTTGTACAGGCCAAGGCGAATGACGACCTCCTTCATCAGGTCGGCACTCTTGAGCAGCTCAAGCTGGGTGTTGTAGTAGTTCGCGTCGTTCCCGAAGTTGATGTTGATGGAATCCTTGGACTGAACCTTGGGCTTCCGAGGCTCGATCACCATCTCGGTCGTCGCCTGATACTGCGACGGCATCCGATACATGTAGAAAGCCGCCGCGGCGGTCGCGAGCATTGTCAGTGCGAGAATGATCGGCAGCCTTTTCTTTACAACATTAAAGTACTGCTGAAGCGAGCGGCGGCCCTCATTTACCTCATCATCATAAAATGCCGGATAAGATGCCGGATAATCACTTTTTTGCGCTCTAAGATCGAGCGATTTAGGCATGGGGGTCAGCCTTTGATCTTGTTCCATACTTCGAGTCTACTGCTTCTGCAGGTTCGCGGCTTGTCTTCGGGGACGTAAGTTTGGTTTATACCACACTAAATACCTATTTTCACGAAAATTTTAGAGGTTATTCAACTTAGCGCCGTTGCAGTTATTATTTCGTTAGTCGCAGAATGACGCGGTTTTGTTGGCTGTTAATGCCGGGTGTTATACTCCTTGTTTCGATTTATGGCCGGATTTCGGCCTGAAAGAGACTGTATGAGTTCACCCTCAGAGAACCGAGAATTTAATACCGGATTTGATTTCAATCTTGGTATTCCAGGATTCAAATACTCCGACCTGTTCGATGCCGCGAGGCTTGCTGCGCTGACCGAGGCGTTTTACGCCGAACTTGCCGAAAAAGAGCCCGTTTTACACGAAGCGCTCAGGAAATACATCGATCATCGCGGCTCTGGCTTCGAAAAGCGGGCAGCATCGAAGATCCTTACCGATTCCGCGCCGTTTCTTTCTGATTTTATCGCTCGAATGTTCGGGATCACCCGTGAGCGAGACGAGCTCGAGCGTGAGATCCTACGCCAGAGTCCGATCTGGAAATACAAGTTCTTCGTGCAGCGCCGGGCGGCTAAGACGTTCACACCTGAAAAGCTCAACTCGGTCGATCACAACTTGCTCACGGCGGCGCTCACGCAGCTTCGAAACACCGGATTCTCCGATACGCTGGTCTGGGACGACGAGCTGGGAATCTCCGAGATGACGAGCAACCTGCTCGATGTGGAAGAGACGCTTAGCAAAGAATCTGAACCGACTGAAGCTGATAAGCAAACCATCAGGAACCTGCAGACAGCTTTTGAAAAGTTAAAGGACCAGACGTTTGGGAAGGTATTCTCGGATTTTGTTAATGAGATTGACGGCACCGGCGAGCTGCTTCAGGTCAAGGCCGCCCTTCGGATGCTGGAGGCGTGGTCGGCCGCCGAGTTTTACCGAAAAGAAAAACGGTGGAAGGCATTCAAGACCCCGCATGCGCTCGACTATCAGAACCTCGTCCACCTGATCCATCCGGTTCCGGAGAATCCCAATGTGATGCGCGGTCGCGACGAAGAGCTTCGCCGGCGCGACGGATTCAAACTCACGGACGACCGCGGCACGATGCGCGATGCGTTGTACGAGGTCGACTACTGCATGATCTGTCACGAGCGCGATAAGGACGCGTGCTCGACCGGGCTTCATGAAAAAGACGGGTCGGTAAAGCGCAATCCGCTCGGCATTCTCGCGAACGGATGCCCGCTCGACGAAAAGATCTCGGAGATGCACCTGCTCAAGAAGCAGGGCGATTCGATCGGGTCGCTTGCCCTGGTAACGATCGACAACCCGATGTGCGCGGGCACCGGCCATCGTATCTGTAACGACTGCATGAAGGGATGCATCTTCCAGAAGCAGGAGCCGGTCAATATCCCGCTTGCCGAAACTCATACCCTGACCGATGTGCTCGACCTGCCATACGGATTTGAGATCTACACCCTGCTGACGCGGTGGAATCCGTTGAGCGCTGAGCGGCCCCATGCTCTTCCGTACAACGGCAAGAACGTACTCGTGGTCGGGCTCGGTCCTGCGGGATATACACTCGCCCATTACCTGCTAAATGAGGGGTTCGGCGTTGTCGGAGTGGATGGTCTCAAGATAGAGCCGCTGCCCGCGGAATGGACGGGCAATGGTGGAGCTAACTGCCCAAAGCCGATTCGCGACATCAGCGAGATCACAGAGACGCTCGATGAGCGGATACTCTCGGGCTTTGGAGGCGTGTCGGAGTATGGCATCACGGTTCGCTGGGACAAGAATTTCCTGACGATGATGCAGTTGATGCTGACTCGCCGCAAGCACTTTAGGGCATACGGCGGTATCAGGTTCGGCGGTACATTGACGATCGAGGATGCTTGGGATTTCGGGTTTGATCACATCGCCATCGCGACCGGAGCCGGGCGACCGACGATCGTCCCGATGAAGAACAACCTGATCAGGGGCATCCGCCAGGCCTCCGACTTCCTGATGGCACTGCAGCTTACGGGTGCCTTTAAGAAAGACACGCTTTC
>CAMLKY010000150.1 GCA_946480545.1 uncultured Acidobacteriota bacterium | reverse complement strand
TCGGCGTGTGGCGGGAGGGCGAGCTGGTGCCATTCGCGAAGGCATACTCGGGGTTGACCGACGCCGAGATCCGGGTCGTCGACAGGTTTGTTCGAGCGAATACCATCGAGACGTTCGGGCCCGTTCGCGCGGTTCGGCCGCAACTCGTTTTCGAGATAGCGTTCGAGGCGATCCAGCGCTCGACGCGGCACAAGTCAGGCGTCGCGGTCAGGTTCCCGCGGATCCTGAGACAGCGCGACGATAAGACCATCGAGCAGGCGGATTCGATCGAGACGATCCATGAGATGCTCGATAGTTTTCAAAACAGGTGAACCGCGAGTCGATGCGGTCCCGTGCCGCCCCTCAAACACCTGCGAGGCTATGCCTCGCTCTTAGAGGCGTGGCGTGGCCCCAGTCATTTTGGGCTCTGGTCGGAAAGGCGGAGCTTTCCGCTCCTCCGCATCGACCCGCAACGTGAAATATCGCACCCGTGTCATGCACTCAATCTCCGGCATTCCAGTCCACCCCCATATCAAACTCACCCGCGAGACTTTCCCTCGCGCGCTCGCCACGCGAATTCTAAAAGACGATGGCGACGAGTACTTCGGCGCATTTCTCAATCGGACCTCGGTGCGTATCCTTATCGATTTCCTGAACCGGACGTTCAAGCTTCGTAGTTGCGCGATCGACATCGATGGAAGCTTCGAAGTTCCGTGCACGCAGTTCTACGCAAAGCGATGTGTGGCGCCGTGCGTTGCAAGCCTGTGTGATCCGGAAAGGTATCTTGAGATAGTCGATCTGGTCCGCCTGTTTCTAAGAAACGACCGTGAGCTTTTTCTCGCGACGGTCAGCAAACGCATCGAGCATGCGGCCGGGATGCTGGACTTTGAATCGGCCGTGTACTTTCGCGACGTGCTGCAAGCCGTCGAGCGTTACTGGTCGCAACCGCGTTACCAGATATGGTTGGACGACACGGTTGACACGTTCGAGCTTTACGAAGACGACGATGCGATGTACGCGATCGTGATCACGCAACGGGGGCGACGCATCCTCGGCGAGCTCGTCTACTCATTCTATCGGCCCGACGATCCGACCAGCGCCCTGCATCGGATCATCGACCAGCTTTATATGTTCCACCTCCCGCGCGAGATCCGCGTCTCGCATGATTTTCGCGGCCGAAATGCTTTGGCTAAAGCGCTCGGGCGCCGGTTTGGAAAACAGATTGCAATAAACGTGGCCGGGGATGCCAATCGCCGGATAACAGCGGAGCGGGCCGTGGCGATGGCTAAGGCGCGGATCGAGCTGGAACGCAGGATGTCAAAATTGACGCTCGATCAGTTGCTCGCACAGATCAAAAGTGGTTTTGGTCTTTCATCGGTCCCGTATCGTATTGAGACTTTCGACGTCGCCCACATCTCCGCGACCGGTTTCGCGGCGGCAGTCTCGGTCTGGCGGGACGGCGAGGACCGTCCGGATGAGTACGAACACTGGCTTTCCGATCGCACGAGCGAGCTTGATACTCTGCGCGCGTTCGTTGGACGTCGTACTGCTCGGACATCACCCGATCTTGTGGTTATCGACGGCGAACGTTTGCATTTGAACGCTGCAATCGAGGGTCTCGGAACGAGGCCGCAACCGCCGGCTGTTATCTCTGCGGTGAAGCCGCGCGGTAAGCATGCGTCGATCTCGCACTTTCTCACCGGGAACGGGATGCGTGTCGAATTCGACCAGGACAAAGAATCGCATCGGCTGCTCCAGCGTCTCCGCGACGAGGCACACGATCTCGCGAACGCCACGCACCGGTTAAGCCGGGACATGATGCATTTCTATGAACTTGCTGCCGCCCTCCCGTCGCTAAACGAGCGCGAGCGTCAGGATCTGCTGCGCGAGATCGGGTCGATCAGGAAGATAGTGGAACTCGACGAAGTAGAATTCAGGAAAAGGTTCGGTGCTCGAAAAGGCGCAGCAGCGAACCGGGAGGCTGCCCGCTTTCGCGAAGGCTTATCCCCTGAACCACGGCCCCTGATCGTACCGATCCGCTTTGTAGAAACCGACGGAGCTGCGGAGGATCTGTTAGCGATCGATTCTGGATTTTAGCTTTTGATTCGGGCCCCACGGCGCGGCCGATCTATAACTTCGGTCCCTCGCCGGTCTTGAATTTTCGGAATCCGGTGTGATGTGAGAATACTTCGGAAGCACGCATTGTACCGTCTGCGTCGTACAGCGCGACCTCCACGACGGCGCTCCCGCTGTAATCGGTACGAGCGCCGAGCAGGAGATTCTTTTTCTCGCGCCTCGCGCCACCGGATGACAGGAGCCGGATCTTCATGATCCCAACGCGCCCGTTCTCTCGCTTCAACATCCTGTCGAGCTTTTCGGCACGTATCATCTGTCGAAACTCCGAGACGCGCGCCGCAGACGAACCCGCACCTGCCTTGTCGGAATTGTCGGCCCTTTCGCTCGGGAGTGAGAATCCCAGATTGCGGATCTGCGTTTGGACGACCTTGGCGGCGGCGATGATCCTCGCGAGGGGCTGCGACTCACGCTCGGGTTCGGGGAGCTTCCCGGCTTCGTCAAGAAAGTAATTCAGGTACGCTTCAGCGGCGTTGATCCGGGAGAGCTGGCCAAGCAGCGTGTTCTCGTCCGCGAGATCGATCTGGTATTCGGCTACGAACTGCTCGGGATAATAAACGACCAGATCCGGATTCGCCTTTAGGAATGTTCCCGCGACGATCGTGCCGAGCGAATCCTTATCTACCACATCCTTGCTCTGTGTTATCACCTGTTCCGTTCGAAACAGCGACGCAAGCTCGGCGACGCTCTTGATGGCGGATGTCGCGATCGACGGTGCACTCAGGGCCGTTACCAAACCCTCGTTTCCAAATACGCGGACAGATTTCGGCCGCACCGATCCGGTCACGCCGGATGAGCCGAGCTCTTCGATGCGTTTGACGATCGCCTCGTAGTTGGCGAGCGCCATCTTTACCTGTTCGCGATAAAGGCGGTAGCGCGTTAGAGCGATGAAGTCTGGCTCGTGATAGATGACCAGTCCCTTGTAGTTTGAAACTACCGGCTTGAACTTACCGTCGATCCGCTGGGCGATCTCCTCGACCGCTTCGTAGCTAAGGCTGACGGTCTCGAGGTTAGGCTGCTGGGCGGTTGCAAATGTCGTCGAGCCGCCGCTTGTCGCCGCTGTAATGTTGCTCGTGCCCGACGCCGACCGGATCGTGTTCAAGAGCTCGATCTGGGCTTTCAGGACCTTTATCTCCTCACGGAGCTCCTGTTCCCGCTGTAGTCTCTCGTTAGACGGCGTCGCGGGCTCGGTCTGCGCAATTGCGACGAATGAACACGTAAAGAGGATCAGGACATGCAGTGCGATCTTCATAAAAATCTCAATCGCGGCGGCCACGACTTCCTTCACTTGTGATGGTCCGGGCGAGAATTGTTACACGACGGCTTCAGGACGTGAACGAGGCGTGCAGCAACGAAAAACCCGGTAACTTGTCGCATATTTTGAAGCGGAGTTCAAGTGATTTATCTCTGCTGCCGCCGCCGGTGCGATCGGTCTCGAACCTGTTTGCGGCTTTGCGACTCTGTGACGACACCTCCATAGCGTCGCCTCTCGCGAAAAGTAACAGCGTGATTCGTCGTAACGAAACCGGCAAATGGCGCACTACATCAGGAGAATGGTGATGCCGCGCCGGTCGACCTCGAGGACCCGACGGACGACCATTAACGGTGCTCAGTGTATTGATGCATTCGATTTCCGCGAATGGTTGACGAAAATCGAGACAGAAGCTAGAGTGTTATGACTAATTCCGTTCACCCTCCGAAATCCGAAAATCGAGTATTGAACCGGGCTATGCGAATCGCATTGTGCGTTAGGAGATTCCTTAGGATTGGACTGCTGATTTTGGCGGCCATCGCTTTGTCGTATTGGTTTTCGGCTTCGCCTGCGGATGTTGTCGCACGAGGGCTATCCGCGAATGAACGTCCACCGATGTTTGTCCTGCAGGTCGGGATCGGGAAGTACAAGCACGCACCCACATGGGCAGAGCTTCGAGGAGCGCCGACGGATGTGCTGGAGATGCGGAAGGTACTTGAGAGCGAACGCTGGCAGATCCCTGCGGCGAATATCGTCACGCTCGCTGGCGAGGGTGAGGGAACGAAGAAAAATATCCTCGACAACTTCCGCAATCACCTGATTGCCCGGGCCAGGGACCATCACGAGAAGAACAATGGCAGCCGCGACGCGATCGTGCTTTTTCAGTTCAGCGGGCATGGCTCGCAAGCGCCGGATGACGACCGAGACGAAAAGGATGATGGCAAGGACGAGACGCTCGTCACCTACGACAGCCAGGATGCCCCGGGAAAGAACTTCGACATAAGCGATGACGAGATCTACGCCCTGACCGCAGAGCTGCGGCGCTGGACCGACAATATCGTTTACATCCTCGACAGTTGTCATTCGGGATCCGGCACGCGAAACGCCGAGGACGTTCGGCGTTTACCCGAAAGGAAGAATTCGGTAGTGCCGCTCGCGGGCTTTGCGGCGGCGACACGTTCCGGAACCGTTAAAGAAGAAGACGGGAGAAGCGGGGTCCTGCCGCCGGGCAGCGACTATATTGTCATTACGGCTGCGCGTGCACATGAGCTTGCTTCTCAGAAAAACTGCTTCGAGGAATGCGGCGATGCGAAGCGGCCCGTGGTGTACGGAAATCTCACGTTCTATCTGATCGACGAGTTGAAGAATGCGAGGGCGGACACGAGTTATCGCGAGCTGATGGAAAATGTGACTCGCCGGGTCACCGCTGAAAAGCCGACACAGACGCCGCAGATCGAGGGCGACAAATCGCGTTTTGTTTTTGGAAGTCTCGCGAGTAAAGAGGACAATTTCGTCCGCGTTTCCGAGGTCGCGGCGAAGGATGCTCGCGGTAATCAATCGGTCAAGATCGGTGCCGGCGCGATGCAGGGCGTCACGATCGATACGGTGGTTTCCTTTTACGACAAGACGGTCACCCGGTTCGATCAGGCAGAGCCGATCGCGACTGGCCTTGTAAAGGCGACCACGCCATCCGGATCGACGGTCATCGTCGCCGCTCCGAGACGTGACATCAAGGCTGACGATAAAGCGTCGGTCGTTACAGCGGATCTCGGGGCACTGAAACTGAAGGTCAATCTCGACGCGGATGCGGCGAAGCTCACGCCCGAGCAAAAGACGATCATCGATCTGACCCGGACCAACCTCACCGGTGCCAACGCTTCGGAAACCGATGTTCGCAGTATCAATCTCGTAAATGCCCAGCATGCCGCAGCCGGACGCTGGGATGTCGCGATACTAAAAGACAAATTTTCCACGGTCGCAGAAAAGATCGGCAGCGCAGCGGGGTGCGAGGTCGCGGGAAGCGCCAGCAGGGCGAAGTCCGCACCCGATGCGGAAGTATTCTATGTTGCCGGTAAAGATTACGTTCCGATGTATCGGTTCTGTCTCGACGCTTCGGCTTCGACCCCAAAGAGCGCGGCCGAGCGGCTTCGTGAGGTCGTTCTTCATATCGCACACATAAAATCGGTGAACGCGATCGGGAACCGGCGGTCGGCCTTGCGTGGAAAAGTGGTGGTAAGACCGCTTCGACTCAAAGGCGAATTCGGGTGCGACACGCAGAATAGTCTTCTCACTTACGGAAGCAGTACGCCGGCGATGCTCGACCCGAAGACCGGGTACTATCCGTTCTATGCAAAAGAGGTTCTATGGCTCGAGGTTACGAACAACTCGCCCCGGGATCTCTACCTGACACTGATCGATCTCGCGCCCGACGGCAGCATCACGGTTCTTTCGCCGAGGAATATCGATATCGAGAAAGACGGGGTAATGATCGCAAGGAATGGCGGCAAGCGCCTCCTCATCGACGATACCTGCCGTGAGGTAGGCGACGTCACGGAAGCCGGGGCAATAGAGTTGTCCAGCGGTGCGGGCATGGAAA
>CAMLKY010000149.1 GCA_946480545.1 uncultured Acidobacteriota bacterium | reverse complement strand
CGGGCAGATCGCGCGGCTCGTGGCGGGCGAGGACCCGGCGTGGGTCGGCGACGCGCCCGGCGCCGTGGAGCCCGCGCTGCACCCGCTGCTCGACCAGGGGCGGTGGCACGACCCGGCGGAGCGCGACTGCCACCAGCTGCTCTACGCGCTCGACGAACAGGTCCGAAAGTGGGAAGTCGCAGGTACGGTAAACAAGTACGAAGGCTGGGAGATGCTGTCGCTGGTCCTCGATGACCATCAGGTCTGCCGCGGCCTTGTTGCGATGAACCTGCAGACACTCGAGCTGCAGGCGTTTCCGGCCGACGCGGTGATCATGGCGACGGGCGGCCCCGGTTTGATATTCGGTAAATCGACAAACTCGATGACGTGCACCGGCAGCGCCGTCTCGGCGTGTTACCAGCAGGGTGCGCGATATGCCAACGGCGAATTCATCCAGGTGCATCCGACGTCGATCCCGGGCGAGGACAAGCTTCGCCTTATGAGCGAGTCCGCACGCGGCGAGGGCGGACGCGTGTGGGTGCCGAGGAACGATGGTGACAATCGAAACCCGCGGGACATTCCGGACGCAGAGCGATGGTACTTTCTCGAGGAGAAGTACCCTGCCTACGGAAACCTCGTTCCCCGCGACATCGCCACGCGTGAGATCTTTCAGGTGTGTCTCGACGGACATGGTGTCGCCGGTGAGAACCAGGTCTATCTGGATCTTACGCACATACCGGCTGAAACTCTGACAAGAAAATTGGGTGCGATACTCGAGATCTACGAGATGTTCGTGGGCGACGACCCGAGGCACGTTCCGATGCGGATCTTCCCGGGCGTTCACTATTCCATGGGCGGACTCTGGGTCGATTCAGAACAGCGGACGAACATTCCCGGCCTCTTTGCCGCGGGTGAATGCGATTACTCGATCCACGGTGCAAACCGGTTGGGGGCGAATTCGCTCGTATCGTGCGTCTACGGCGGCTTCACCGCCGCCCCGTCCGCGATCGAATATGCAAAGAACGTCGAACGCGGCGAAACGGAAACGAACGGCATCTTTGACGGTGAGTTGAAGCGCCAGGCCGAGATCAACGAGCAGATCATCTCGAATGAGGGCGGCGAGAATCAGTACAAGCTTCACGAAGAGATGGGTAAGTGGATGACCGACAACGTCACCGTCGTCCGTTATAACGATCGTTTGAAGGCGACCGATGAAAAGCTGCTCGAGCTTCAGGAGCGTTTCCAGAAGATCTCGATCAACGATTCGAATCTCTGGGCGACTCAGGCCGTCCCGCATGCACGGCAGCTCTGGAACATGCTTCAGCTCGCGCGCGTGATCACCCTCGGTGCTCTGAACCGGAACGAGTCGCGCGGGGCGCATTACAAGCCTGACTTTCCGGAACGCAACGATGAAGAGTGGCTGAAGACGACGATCGCGGAATATTCTGAAGAGGCCCCGGTGTTCTCGTACGAGGCCGTCGACATCTCACTCGTCGAGCCGCGGAAGCGTGACTACTCGAAAGGCAAATCAAAGGCAGCCCAAGTTCCGCAGCCGGGAAGCGAGCTGAAACCCGTGGGCCGCGAAGAGATCTGGGTGAAAGAAGGCAGGAAAGTTGCAGAAGGGGAATCGATCAAGGAATGAATCCGGCTAACGTAAAGGAAGAAAAGAAACGGCTCGACAATCCGCCGAAGTCCGTGAAGTTCAAGATCCAGCGACGCGAAAAGGAAGGCGCCGATGCGTACTGGGAGACCTTCGAGCTGCCATACCGGCGCAACCTCAATGTTATTTCCGCGCTGATGGACATACGTAAAAATCCGGTCACGGCCGAGGGAAAGAAAACGACACCTCCGGTTTGGGACATGAGTTGTCTCGAGCAGGTTTGCGGTATATGTACGATGGTCATCGACGACCGCGTCCGACAGTCGTGCTCGGCACTGGTCGATGATCTGCTTATCGAGTCGGGCACGGATACGGTCACGCTTCAGCCGATGTCGAAATTCCCGAATGTGCGGGACTTAAAAGTCGACCGGTCGAAGATGTTCGATCATCTCAAGCAGGTGAAAGCGTGGATCGAGCTCGATGGAACTTACAACCTCGGTCCTGGTCCTGTGATGTCGAATGAAACGGCGCAGGAACGCTACGCTTATTCGCGATGCATGACATGCGGATGCTGTCTCGAGGCATGCCCGCAGTACGGCGACGACAACTACATCGGTCCACAGGCGATCGCACAGGCGAAGCTGATGAACATGCATCCGACAGGGAAGATGGATATTGAAGAACGGCTGAACGGGTTGCTCGGCGATGACGGCATCACGAACTGCGGTAACGCGCAGAATTGCGTTCAGGTCTGTCCGATGGGGATCCCGCTCACGCGTGCGATCTACGAGACCAATCGGGACATCACCGTGAATGCACTGTTTGGATGGCTGAAGAAATAAGCTGGCGAAAGGCTTTCATCCGAGCAGCATGACCACTGCCTCGCCGGTCACCACTGTCTCGCCATTTTGATTGGTGCAGACCGTCTCGAGGGTGACCACCGGCTTGTCCTCGCGAATATTGGTCACGGTTGCGGTCGTCGTGACGGTGTCGTCGATAAAAACCGGAGCCGTGAATCGTAGCGACTGCGACAAATAAACGATCCGCCTCTCTGTCAGCTCATATCCAAGCACCGCAGATATAAACGCCCCGCTCAACATTCCGTGTGCGATCCGCTTCCCAAAGCGCGTCCCTTTCGCGACGTCGTCGTCCAGGTGGATCGGATTGTAATCGCCGGAGACCTCAGCGAACCGTCGAATAAGCTCGTCCGTCACCAGCCGCTCGGTAGAGAATCTATCGCCAACCTCGAGTTTCATAAACCACGAGATTATAACGGGCACGGGAATTTTTTTCACTTTTAGTGCGGTTCGTGTGTTTCGCGCATTTCGTGACCGCGAACTGCACGAACTGCACGAACAACACGAAAAGAAGCGCATTCTCTTTTCGCGCTCTTTCGCGTATTTCGCGGGCCAGAACTTTGAGCGACCCTACTGCACGATATTCGTCACCGAGAAATCGAACTGAGGAGCAGGTATCGGCGAGTCCAGGCTGCATCCGAGAAAATCCGCCAGATCATCGGGCGACATCGGCTGAGCGAGCATGTATCCCTGACCACTCTCGCACCCGAGCTTTTTGAGTGCTTCGAGCTGCGCGGTGGTTTCGATTCCCTCGGCGATCACCTTCAGATTCAGGTTATTCGCCATCGATATGATCGTCCGCACCAGCTCGGTGTTTGCGCCCTCATCGGTTATCGGCTCAACGAACGACTGGTCGATCTTCAACGTGGATATCGGGAGCCGGACGAGATAGCTCAGATTCGAATAGCCAGTTCCGAAATCGTCGATGTCCAGATCGATACCAAGCGAACGCAGCTCGTTCAGCATATCGATCGCCCGCTCCTGATATTCGAAGAAGACTGTCTCGGTGATCTCAAGTGTGAGTCTCGATGCCGGAAAGCCCGTTCGGTTCAGGATGTTCTGAATCTGCCGCACCAGGAAAGGCTGCGCGAATTGCCGGCATGAGAGGTTCACGCTCAACGTAAGAGATTCGTTATCGATCGAGCGGTAGATCTCTCCGACCTCCGAACATGCCTTATCGAGAACAAGCTCGCCGAGCGGATCGATAAGCCCGGTCTCTTCAGCAAGCGGAATGAACTTCGACGGCGGGATCTCACCCAGTTGAGGATGATACCAGCGGGCGAGCGCCTCGACGCCCTGGACCTCGCCGGTCTGAAGTGAAAATATCGGCTGGTACTGCACTTCGAATTCGTATTTCTCAATAGCCTTCCGGAGATCGGTTTCGAGAAGCAAGGTCTCCTTCGCCACCGTATGCATGTTCTCATCGAACACCGCATGCCGTGAACGTCCCGAGCGCTTAGCCTGATACATCGCGGTATCGGCATCCCGCATGACGTCCTCGGATGTCATGTGATTCTCGGAAGCTCGGAGGATACCGATACTTGCCGAGCTGTAGACTTCCTGCCCGTACAGATCGAACGGCTGTGCGAACTGGCGCTGGATCCGATCCGCGATCCGCGTCACGCGTTCGGTGTAGTATCGTCCCTCGACCAGGATCATGAACTCGTCTCCGCCGAGGCGGGCTACCGTGTCAGGCGGCCGCATGCAGTCGCGGAGCCGCGTCGCGATCCCGATGAGAAGCTGGTCTCCGATGAGGTGTCCAAGACTGTCATTGACGTACTTGAACCGGTCGAGGTCGATGAATAGAACACTGACCTGATACTTCGGGTCCTTCCGGTTGCGTTCGAGGGCTTCTTCGAGCCGTCGCATGAACAGCGCCCTGTTCGGAAGCCCGGTAAGTGCGTCGTGTGTCGCTTCGTGTTGGAGCTTCTCTTCAGCGATCTTCTTGTCCGTAATGTCCTGGAGTTGGAATATGAGGTACGAGTTATCCGAGGTTATATCTCCGGAACCGGACACGCTCCAAAGCGTCCAGACGGTTCGTCCGGTTTTGTGAACATAGCGCTGCTCCATCTGACAGCTCGCTATACGCCCGGCCATTAGCTCGTGGATCTTCATGAGGGTCGCTCCGAGGTCTTCGGGAAAGATGAGCGACTGGAAATCGGTGGCGAGCAGCTCCTCAACGTCGTAGCCAAGTATCTCGCAAAGAGCGTGATTGACCTTGACCCAGGTACCATGCCGTGTCACCAGACCGATACCGATCGGGGCATAGGCAAATGCGCTCCGGAAACGTTCTTCCGATTCACGAAGAGCGGTCGATTGCTCTTCGAGTATCTTCGCGTACTGCTCGGCCTGTTCCGCCTGCGCTATCGACATCTCAACGTTCTGCAGGTACATCCGATACGCCAGAAATACAAACAGGATGACGGGGAATGTCGCGACGATCAGACCGAATCCGGCATAGTGCGCGAGTTTAATGAGAGCGCCTGCTCCGACGGCGCCTGCGAAGTAGGTGAAGAACGTCCAGATATATTTGCTCTTCCAGGTCTCTAACCAGGGAAGAGCGTTCTTGAACGAATCATGCAGTGATGCCACGAATGTGTTCACGAAGAACTGGGTAAGCGCCATTAGCGAAAGCGCGATTATCAGGTTCCTGAGACTAAGCGTCGCGTGTGGCACGGACCCGTCAACGTAAAGTCCGGATAGAGCAAGTACAACGGCGACGACCGAAGTCGACAGAGCCATCGCTGCGACGTTGAAGAAGACCGTGAGCCGCTTGCTGCAGAACCGCCATGACGTAGAGAAAGCTTCCGTGGCCGCGAGTATCACCGCGATCTCGGCCCCGTAGAGCATGAGTGTCAGGAAGATAAAAATGTCGGAGACCGCGATGTGAGTTTTTATCCGCGGGATCTTTACGATCGCCCATGATCCAAGGCCAATGGTCGACCCGGCCAGGATCAGGAAGTACAGATCGAGCTTCTCGATCGGGGCCTTAACAACGGCGAATCCGAGACACGCCAAGCCCATCGCGAGCACCGCAACCATGTAACCGATTGTCAGTTTATGGTAGTTCATGCGAAAGGCGCGTGGTGCGGCCGTCGAAGGAGGACTTTCCGCGACAAAAATTTTAGGAGATCGAAAAGCGTGATTAAGCCGACTTTTCGTGAGGGGGCGGCGGAAAAAGGAAGGCCGGACCGGGAAGCTCCCAGCCCAGCCTATTATGAACCGCTGCCTAACAAAAGTCTATCCTTTTTTCTCACACAAACAGCGTCGTACATGCGTCCGTGTTATGGAATCCCGCCCTTTCAAAACTTCGATGGGCACTGCTGAAATCCACATTACTCAACAGACAAATGTTCCGTACTCGTGAGAGAAGTTCAAGCGAAACACGCGAGAGGCACTTTGGCCCGATGCCGCTGCCGCGCTTGTCCGGTGCGACGTAGATACCTTCGAGATAAGCCACCTCATCAGTTTCCGCAATGACATCGGCCTTAAAGACGAGCTTATCGTTTTCAAAGACAACGTAGA
>CAMLKY010000148.1 GCA_946480545.1 uncultured Acidobacteriota bacterium | reverse complement strand
ATTAACGTCTTCCGGATCGTAGCGGTTATTTTCGACCCGCCCCCGAACTGGAATTTGACACGTTCGAGGTTCAACTCTTCCAGGACGAATACCGACAAGGAATTGTGCTTGACCGCCCCTTGTATAAGCTGCTCGGCGCCGTTTATCTCATAATTACGGTTGAATCCCTCAAAGCCGAATCGGCCGGTCAGTCGGCCGTGCTTCGTTTGCTCGAAAAGGGATCTGAATGAAAACGTCTTGTTGTCAAAAATGGTGCCGACTTCATCGACTCCGTCGGCGCGTTCGATCTCTTTGTGTCGATACTGGGTATAGTCGATGCTGTATTGAACACCGCTGATGAAGGGGTTGGTAAGCTCGCGAAAGCCACCGGTGATGCGGGCATTGTAACGTCGAGCCCGGACATCGATCTCATCATCAACAACCGGCAGATCTCCTTCCTTCGGCTCCTCTTCAAAAAGCGCGGCAAACGGAATCCCGTAGCGGCGAATATCGAAACCAAACGTGCCGCTTAGGTATGCTTTCTTCGCGTAGTGGCCAAGCCCGAACGCTCCCGAGCTGGAACGCGTCGCAGAGTTCGGAATTCGCCCTATCGGCGTCTGGAAATCGCCCGTACGCTGCCCGCTTAAATTGCCTCTAAACAGCCAATTGCTGATGCCGTATTCGACCCCGCCCGCGGCGCCTGCCTGCCGGTCCGCGGTGCTTCCTACCGCGTTGAAGTAGCCGCGAACGCCGTCGTGTGCCTCGTCTTCGTGATGATCGATCACGTTCACGACGCCGCCCAGCGCATTGCTCCCGTAGAGCAATGTCCCGGGTCCCTTCACGACCTCGATTCGCTCCGCACTCAGCGGATCTATAGTTTCGCCGTGGTCGCCCGACTGCGATCCGACCGAACCGCTCCGCACTCCGTCCTGAAGCACCAGCACGCGGTCGCCATCAAATCCGCGAATGACCGGTCTTGACGAGCCCGGTCCGAAGCTCCGCTTGGCAATTCCCGTCTCAGTCTCAAGGACTTCACCAAGCGATGTCGCAGCTCGCTCGGCAATCCTCGTTGCACCGACAGAGGTCACGGTCTGGAATGAATCGAATACAGATTGTTCGGTCCCCGATGCAGTTACAGTGACGTTCTCCTGAAGAGAAACGATCTGTAATTGGAAATCAACAGTGAGACGCTCGGCGCCTGCGACATCGACGACTCGCGACGCGTCCGAGAATCCCTCGAGGTGCACGACGATGGTATACCGCCCGGGACCTACGTTCGTAAATGTGTACCGTCCCTCTTCATCCGTAAGCGTTGTCTGGTTTGTTTGAGTGATATTGACCCGTGCGTCGTGGAGCGGGTTGCCCCCGTACTGCACGACACCCGTGATCGAACCTGTTTGAGCAAGAACCGAAAGATTGAAAATGAATACAGCCGAAAAAATTGTGAATATCCTGAACATGTAACCTCCTGAAGCGATTCGCCGGCGATCGCCATTCGGCGATGCCCGATTCGAACCCGACCGTTACAAAACGGCGGGTCCGCGTTAAGCAGATCTTCTAGCTTCAGGAAATTTCGGGCGGGTGAAACGGTGGATCCGGCGGTCGTGACAGAGCACCGGTACGATCGCGGTCGATCCGTGGGGCTTCGGCGAAATTGGCGCCGCTAACCAACGCGGCGAAAAGTCCATGTAGTGAGCCGCCATGCTGGCTTCCGTCGAATCGTAAATTCGCCAGGTCCTGCCCCTGTCTGCCGTCGCTGCAGCGAATTAGCGTCTTGCACGGATCCTGATGATCGCTCTCCGTCGAGGAAGCGATCGAACCCTGACCCGGCGATGCGGAGTGCGAAAAAGCAAGGCTGTGCGAGCCCCATTCAACAAGCAAAAAGAGCAGGAACACGGCGGCAAGGATGCAACGCCGGTTCCGTCTTATGCGAAATTTTGGGACTTGCCTGTTCAGCACAGTGTTGAGTTTATCAATACGAAAATGATCCGGGCAAGGATCGCCGAGAAAGTCTTTGACAACCTATACCGCCAGTCAGACAATTGTTTCAAAGAAATGAAAACTCTCTATATTCTGCGTCATGCGAAATCGAGCTGGGACGATCCGGACCTCGCGGATTTTGACCGGCCGCTTAATCAGCGCGGCACCCAGGCTGCACCGTTCATGGGAGAAATAATGGCAAAGGACGATCTCATTCCCGAGCTCATTATTTCATCGCCGGCCGTGCGGGCCCGGGAGACTGCCCGCCTTGCGAAGGAAGGCGGCCGTCTCAGCGTTGATATTCGACATGATGAGCGTATCTACGAGGCAAGTCCGCAAACACTACACCAAGTCGCCTCATCGGCGGATGACAGTTACTCTTCACTGATGCTGGTCGGGCACAACCCTGGAATGGAAGGGTTTGTTCGCTATCTGACAGGCAAGCTCGAAGCGATGCCGACCGCGTCGCTTGCAGTCATCGACCTCGACATCGACTCGTGGAAAGACCTGGCCGTGGGCGTCGGGCGATTGCGTCGGATTATCAGGCCGAAGGATGAAATGAGATCGATAGGCAAGGGACGTTAGACGCGGCCGTAATTTAACTTTCCTGTAACGCGCCGGTAACGTCGTATTAAGGTCGGCTTCCTAAACTCTTCGCAAACGACCGCACCATGCAAAAGCATATTCTCATCGTTGAAGATGACGCCGACATTGCGGAGGGCCTCCATTACAACCTGAAACGAGAGGGTTTTCGTCCGACGATCGCCGAATCCGGCGAGAAGGCATTGCGCATCGCGGTTGACGAGAAAACATCTCCGGACCTCATATTGCTCGACATCATGCTGCCGGGCATGAGCGGTCTGGAGCTGTGCCGTCGTCTGCGCCGCGAGCCAATTACAGAGACCACGCCGATCATCATGCTCACTGCGAAAGCAGCCGAAGCCGAAAAGATCGCCGGTCTTGAGATCGGCGCGGACGATTACATCGTGAAGCCATTTTCGGTCAAGGAAGTCATGGCCCGCGTCCGGGCCGTGCTCAGGCGGACCGAGAAGGAAGAATCGCCCAGGTATGAGGATCCGCGTGTGTCGATCGATTTTGCAGACATGCGCGTCTATTGCGACGGCGAGATCGTGAAGCTTACGCGGAAGGAATTTGCGCTTCTCGCGCACCTCGTAAAAAACACGGGACGTGTGGCGACCCGGCAGCAATTGCTCGATAATGTCTGGGGCTATAGCTATTTCGGAGACACGCGTACGCTCGATGTGCACATTCGCAGGCTCAGGCAAAAGATGGGCGAGTGCGGGCCCTGCATCGAGACCGTGGTCGGGGTGGGCTACAGGTTCATCGGATTCCAATGAGTCTGATCGGGCTTGGAACGGAGTTGGATATTTCAAACGTCGTACTGCAAGGCATACTGGACGCCTCGCGTGAGGCGGTGCTCGTCATCGATTCTTTCATGCGCGTCATCGCCGCGAACTCGGCGGCGACAGAGGCATTCTGCCGGCCTGTCAGCTCGCTTCCGGGTCGCCGGGTCAGCGAAGTTATCCGGGACGCCGCGCTCCATGATGCGGTTCGCAGCGCTCTCTTTCGCAACCAGACCGGCGACCTAAAGATCGACGTCACGTCGGCTTCCGAGACGCGATCCTACGACGTCCACATCGCACCGCTAGAATTCGATTCTGCACCGCACGCGATCGGGTTCTTTTACGACATTACCCATCTTGAGCGTCTCGAGAAAGTTCGCCAGCAGTTTCTGTCCAACGTCTCGCACGAGCTTAGAACACCTCTGACATCGATCATCGCCTATGTTGAGACACTCGAGGACGGAGCACTGGAGGATGCGGAAAACAATCGACGCTTCCTTAATGTCATCCGTCGAAACGCCGAGCGTATGCACACGCTCATCGCAGACATCGCCGAGCTGTCTCTGATCGAGACCGGGAATGTCAGCAACGACGTACGAAGTATTCAGCTCTCGCCGGTCGTCGATGAACTCTTCGTAAACCTGTCATCGAGGGCCGAGGCTCGCGATATCCAGCTCATAAATAAGGTCGAATCAGGCGTCGTTGTCCGGGCCGATCCGATGCGGCTCGAACAGATGCTCACGAACCTTATCGACAATGCGATCAAGTTCAATCGAGATGGCGGGAGCGTTACGGTCACGGCACTTTCCGGATCGGCATCTACCGTTATCTCGGTAAGCGATTCGGGCGAAGGGATCGTACCCGAAAATCTACCCCGGATCTTTGAAAGGTTCTACCGTATAGATCGCGGTCGAACCCGGGAGATAGGCGGTACAGGACTCGGACTCGCGATCGTCAAACACCTGGCACGGCTGCACGGTGGAGATGTCGCCGCCACATCCCTACTCGGCACGGGCACAACTATTTCGATTGAACTTCCTACGAATTAAAGCGTTACATCGGCCCGTATTTTTCCGTATCCCGCGTCCCCGGCCCGTGTTATAATGAAGCCCTAACTAAAGAAATTGAATGACCCGGACTGGGTCGGTTCGGGTTTGTTCAGACGCCTTCTGACGGATTCACCGAGGAGCGCATCTATGCAGCTGAGCATCGGACAAAAGGTTTCGTATCCAAGCCAAGGTGTTTGTCTGGTAGAACAGATCGAAAAACGAACTATCGGGGACTTGTCGATGCAGTTCTACTCCCTGCGGGTTCTGAGCGACAATTCGATAATCTTCGTCCCGATGGCCAATGCCGAGAGCGTCGGCATCCGGCCGATCATTAGCCCGATCCAATGCGACGCGCTGATCAGTAAGCTTTCGACTGATTTCGATCCGGTATCGTGTGACTGGAAGACGCGTTCGCGCGAATTTACGGAACAGCTTCAGTCCGGCGACGTTTTCGAAGCTGCCGACGTGCTGAAGAAACTCACATTTCTCAGCCACGAGAAAAAACTTTCATTCCGCGAACAGAACCTGCTGGATAAATCGAAGTTTCTTATCGTCTCCGAGATCATCAACTCCAACTCCGCCGACGAAGAGGTGTTACGAAACGAGATCGACCGCCTGGTCGAGATCGCGTGCCGCAAGCATCTCAAGTCACAACCCAAGGTAATGGTCGCAGCGGTTCACTGAGGGAAGCGGAGAAAAGAGAAAGGGGTGAACGGGAATAACGACGATTCATCTTTCCTTCTTCCCGTCACCGAGTCCCCGTGTCACTTCCTCGCGTAACTAGCGCGGACGACTGTCTTGATATTCCCGCGTACATGAAAATCGCCTTCGATCTCGACCTTTAACGGATCGCAGGCTTTAACGAAGTCTTCGAGTATGAGATTGATGACGTGCTCGTGAAAGATCTTTACGTTGCGGAATGAGTTGATGTAGAGCTTGAGACTCTTAAGCTCGATGCAGCGTTCGTTCGGAACGTATTTGAGACGGATGATGGCGAAATCCGGGAAATCCGAAAACGGGCAGATGGCCGTGAACTCCGGCATTTCAAACTCCACCCAGATCTCGCGGCCGACAAACTCGTACGCGAACGTATCGAGTGGGTAAAGCCCCATCTGCTCACGCGGCGTCGGCTTGATATCTAGATCCTGTTGGTTCTCCGGCTGTAGCTTTGCCTGGTCTGACATAATTTCGTTTTGCGTTGAAAGTGCGAGCCGACCCTAGATCGTAAACGCCGCGTTCTTGCAGGTCGTTCAGCAAGTTTACAAAGATCCGCGCGGTCGCATACGCGTCTTCGTGCGCACGGTGATGATTCACAAGCTCGACATTGAAGTGCTCGGCAACTGTCTTCAACTTGTGATTCTGGATGTCGGGCAAAAGCTTTCGTGAGAGTTGTACCGTACAAAGCGAAGGGTTCGCCACGCGATAGCTCTCATAGATCCTGCCTACTTCGTGATTCAGAAACCGCATGTCGAAATGTGCGTTGTGCGCGACCAGCACCGAGTCGCCGATGAAGGTGAGGAAATCGTCGGCCACCTCATTGAACTTGGGAGCGTCCTTCACCATCGCATCGCTGATGCCGGTTAGCATCGTGATA
>CAMLKY010000147.1 GCA_946480545.1 uncultured Acidobacteriota bacterium | reverse complement strand
TTCGTCTCACTTCTCCGGCGGACTAAATCGCGCCTCGACGACTTCGCCAACCTTCTCTCCCAATCGCAGCGTCAGGCTGGGGTACGTCTCTGTTTCCGTCTCGATATCTGTGATCTCCAGTTTTTCCTCGGCATCCCGGATCGATCGAATGTCTCCCTCGATCTCCATGTAGACTCCAAAGGGCAGCTCGTCGATCACGACTTCAACATCGTCCAGGCGCCAGGTCTTTCTTCGCTTCTCGTAGACGAGCTTTGGTGAAAGTCCCAGCTCCTTAACGATCTCGCGAGTCTTATCCGCATCCGAAACCTCGGTCTCGTATTCGATCTGGTGTTTTATATCGGAGTCATCCGGGACCCTGCGTTTGAATGTGAGAAGTGACCGCTTCGGCGTCCTTCGAATGCGGATGATCGCACCGGACTGTTCAAGCAGCGGGCCTCCAAAGATGGTGTTCTCTTCGACATCTTCGCCGTCGAAAACAGCACCGAGCTGTTCCAGGCGCCTGACCACACCGTCCACTCGTTCCGCGGATAGCCTGTACTTCTTTTCGATCTCAAGACTCATTCGCCACTCACGCCTGTCTGATCCACTTCCAAACCTCAGGCAAAGTGGCTCGTTTGCCGTACATCAGCATCCCAACGCGATACACACGCGACGCGAGCCAGACGAGACCCGCGATCGCAGCGATATTGACGAGAAACGAAAGACCGATCTGCCAGAATGGCGGCATCTCCGAAAGTATTCTCACGGGCATCGTTATCGGAGCGAAGAACGGAGCTATCGACACCCAGAACGAAAGCGATGAGCTGGGATCGCGCACGACCGCGAAGCTGAAATAAAAACCGATGAGCATGATCATCACCGGTGGAAATGCGAACTGACCGCCCTCCTGGACTGTTGTCACCATCGAGCCGATCAGAGCAAAGATGGACGCATAAATAAAAAATCCCAGCAGGAAAAATATTAGGAAGTAAACGATCATCAGCGGCGAGATCGAGGGGATCGCACCAACGATCGCGCCAAGGTCAGACTGCAGGGCGATGGCGCTAATGATCGCAGCTGCCGACACTACCCAGATCGAGAGCTGCGTCAGGCCGGCAAGCCCGACTCCGACCAGCTTTCCCATCATCAACTGAAACGGACTTGCCGACGAGAAAAGGATCTCCGCAATCCGCGTCTCCTTTTCCTCGACGACCGCACCCATGATCGCCTGACCGTAGATCGCCAGCGTGATGTAGATCATCAATCCGATCAGGAACGACGCGATGAACGTTCCGCCGCCATCGCGCTCCTCGCCGCGTTCGTCGATCCCCTTGGAATCAAACTTTACCGGCCGGCCCATCTCTTCGAGCCGTTCTTCGCTGATGCTGGCGTCGGCCAATCGCTGACTGCGCACGGCATCGTTCAGGGCGTCGCGAAAAGTGTCGTTCGTTACAAAGTCGCCGGGACAATGAGATACGCGTCGATCTCGTCCCGAACTATCATGTCGGCGAGCTCGCGGCGCGTTTCCTCGACCTCGGATCCGGTCAAGGTCTTTGCATCCGGATAATCGATGAACTCAAAACCCTCGGCAAATTGTTCGGTGCCGCGCTTCATCTGCTCTTCCTGCGATGGCGAGAGGTCCTTCAGCGACTCGGCGGCGGCCTTACGAGCGCGTTCCTCCATCTTCGAAGCCGAGAGGTTCGAACGCAGCCGTGACTCGACCTTGCCTGAAAGATCGACGACGACAATGCGCGTCGGATCACCTTTAAGCGAGAAAATGATGGCGGGCACTACTGCGAAACACGCGGCGAGAAACGGCAGCAGCAGCGTTCCGATCAGGAACGACCATTTCAGGACGACCTTTTTATACTCGTGTTTTACTACGGCCAAAAATTTTCGCATACGGCTAAGTAAGAAATGAGAACGGACGCTGCATCGGTCAACTTCCGGACTTTGCTGTCTTGATCTCCGCAATCAACATGCGTCCGCTCATTTCTCAGCTCTCATTTCTCATCTCTCACTGGGCTTGACCTTGTCGATGAAGATATCGTTCAGACTCGCTTCGACCTTTTCGAATTTCGAGATCGTCGCGCCCGAATCGATAAGCCGTCGAAGAAGCGCCTGCGGATCGATGCCGTTTGTCAGATGTACTATCATCTCGTCGGCATGTACGGTCGTTTTCGCGACTACGGCCGCGTCGTTGAGAACGCTCTCTCCACCGCTGGCACGCAACGCGATCAGGTTACGGCCGTAACTCTCTTTCACTTCGCGCAAGCTGCCGGCGACGACCTTCCGGGACTTATCGATCAATAGAATGTCGTTACAAAGCTTCTCCGCCGTCTCCATCAGATGCGTCGAGAAGATGATCGTCTTTTCGCGAGTCTTGAATTCGGATATTACATTGATCAGAAATTCGACATTTATCGGATCGAGGCCGGAGAACGGTTCGTCGAGGATCAACAGATCGGGATCGTGCATCACCGTCGAGATGAACTGGATCTTTTGCTGCATTCCCTTCGACAGGTCGGTGGTCTTCTTACCCTTCCACTCGCCGAGTCCCATACGGTCAAGCCAGAAGTCCATCCGTTTGTCAGCCTCCGACGAGGAGAGACCTTTCAGCGCAGCAAAGTATCGCAGTTGGTCAGCGATCTTCAGCTTCTTGTACAGCCCGCGCTCTTCGGGTAGATAGCCGATTCGATCCTGCAGAGCCGATGACATCTTTTGACCAAACAGTTCGATCGACCCTTCGTCGGGAACAGTTATCCCGACGATCATTCGAATTGTCGTTGTCTTCCCGGCGCCGTTGGGCCCGAGGAAGCCGAAGACGCGTCCCGCCTGCACTTCGAAGCTCAGATCCTCGACGGCCGAAAAGTCGCCGAACCGTTTCGAAACGTTTGCGACGCGCAGTGTAACGTTCTTTTCCGTCATTAGTTGCCGTCAAAGATTAGCATATGTATGATTTGATTCTGAATCGCCGCCTCTGCGACGTGAACCGCACTAAAGCATGGAAATTCTCCTCTATCGAAACGGTAGCGACGCGGCCGAAACTATAACTTCAACGGATGAACTACCGGGTCTTCTCGCCGATAAACAAAACGTCGTCTGGGTCGATCTCCTCGCCGAAACACCGGAACAGATCGAAGCCGCGAAGGACCTGCTTCTCAACGTATTCAAGTTCCATCCGCTGACGGTCGAAGACTGTATCGAGACGCGCAACCAGCCGAAGATCGAAGCCTTTCCGAATTACCTATACTTCATAGTCCACGGCATCAGACCGCAGGAAACGAGCTTTTCGAATTTTGTAACCAAGGAGCTCGACGGATATCTCGGGGACAATTTCGTCGTGACGTTCCACGTCGAACGATTTAGAAGTATCAAAGCCGTCAAGCAGCAGGTTCGGATCAGCCCGTTCGTGTGCCAGCGCGGTCCCGCGTATTTGCTTCATCAGATCCTGGATCAACTTGTCGATCTCTACATGCCGGTGGTCGATGACTTCGATACCGCGATCAACGATCTGGAAGAACGCGTTTTCGAGATGAAGAAGGGCGGCAACACCATACTTCAGGACATTATGACTGTGAGGCGTTCCGTCGCGCGGCTTCGACGGATATCGGCGCGCCAGCTCGACGTGCTTTATCGTGTCTCGCGTGGGGAGTTCCCGCAGATCCCGACAAACATTCTTCCCTTCTTTCGGGACGTGCACGACCACCTGCAGCGTATTTCGGATCTCGCCGAGGGCTACCGCGATCTGATCAACGGGCTATTCGACATACATTTCTCGGTGATAGCCACGAAAACGAACGACGTGATGAAGACGCTTGCCGTCGTGTCGGCGATCATCCTGCCGCTTAGCCTGATAGCAGGGATCTATGGAATGAACTTCGAGAACATGCCGGAGCTGAGAACGGCGAATGGTTACTACCTCACCCTGGGTGTTATGGCGATCGTTACGATTGTGTTACTAATCTACTTCTGGCGGCGCGGATGGATCTTTCAGAGGGAAGATCCAATAGCCGTGATAGAAAACCGGTCTGACGAAGAGAAAGAGATTAGCCGCGGTCAATAAGCTTCCGGACCTGAGCGTCGCCGAATCCGTAAACACCCGCCCGTTCGCGAAAGGCGGCGAAGGTCTCATCGAATCCGGTCAGTCCCTCATTTTGCAGTTCCAAAAGAACCTGGTGCGGACGAGTTTCTTTTTCGATCTCGGCTTCGCACGCCTCTTTCAAATATGGAAAGCAGGCCGACTCGGCATGTGAAAGCTCACGAAGGCGCGCGTAATCGCGCGACTGAAATGCTGTCCAAAGATCGGCTCCGAGTTGGATGTCGCGGTCAAAGAATTTAATGCGCTCGGAGTAGCACACTCGTAGACTCTCCGCGGACAAGCCCGCAAAACCGTCCCAAGTCCGATCCTTCTTTTGGGTGATCGGTGCAACACGACTAACTTCCGCCGCACTATCACGAAGAAGCCAGACGCAGAACCACATGTTTACGTGGCAGAACAACTCGTATTCGAACCAGAGATTGACCTCGGCGCTCGCTGGAAGATCAAGCAGCTTCTCAAATTCCGAGACGACCGAGTCGCGATAACTCCGGGGTGCTTCCGGATATTCGGTTGTCAGATACTGCTCACGCACACGCCAGAACTCATCCAATGATCCGGCACGGACATCGCCGTCGATAAGCGCCTCGCGACACACAACGACGTCACCTTCGATGCCCGTCTTTCGAAATTCTTCGGTTTGAGCGTCGCCCGGCAGTACGTGAATGATCATACGTACAACGTTACTGCGTAGATAATGGAGAGGCAAACTCCCGCGTAGACGCCGGCGAGCATATCATCAGCACAGACACCGATGCCCCCGGGAAGCTCTTGCAGGTAATCGATCGGGTAGGGCTTCCAGATATCGAACAATCGAAACAGAAGAAACGCGGCACCTATGAGTAACCACGATGACGTGAAGGGAATGAATAAAAAAACGATCAGTTGCCCGATGACTTCATCGACCACCGCTTCGGATGCGTCGCTGTTGCCGAGCAGTTCAATAGAACGATCCGCCGCCCAGATGCCGAGAAGAATGTAGATCAGCAGCGCGAACAAGATCACGGCGTGTATTACCGCGACAATGGCCTCGGGCGCCTCGAGGCTTGGCGTATATCGAAACGAACCGAATAGATTTGCCAGTAACGCGTAGAACCCGACAGCGAGCAGCGATCCCCAGGTCCCGGGTGCAAGCGGCAGATAACCGACTCCGCAAGTAGTCACGACCAGAGAAATATGATCGAGCAAACCGCTCGGCTTTCGTTTCTCGACTTGTCCTTTTGTCATTTTGCGGGACCAACGCCCAATAGCCAGGCGGACAACTAAAACTCGATTCCCTGCTGTGCGTAGATACCGGCGTGGAACGGGTGTTTCACTTCGCGCATCTCCGTGACAAGATCCGCCGCTTCGACAAGCTCCGCAGGGGCGTTTCGTCCGGTCATGATAATGTGCAGGTGCGGCTGCTTTTCCCGGATCATCTTGATCTCTTCAAGCAGTTTATTTACGTCCAGGAACTTGTAATCGAGCACGTAGACGAGCTCGTCGAAAACGACAAGATCGTAATCTTCAGTCCGCATCTTCTCGAGACACAATGCCCACGTTTCTTCGGAGGTCCTGATGTCCTGCGCCGGGTCCTTGGTATCCCAGGTAAATCCGTCACCCATCGTGTGGATCTCGACGCCGAGCTGTTCCAGCGATTCATGCTCGCCATAACGATCGTTCTTCGATTTCATGAACTGCACGATACAGCATTTCAAACCGCGCCCGGCCGCGCGCACAACGACGCCGATAGCGGCAGTCGTCTTACCCTTGCCGTCACCGGTGTTGACCATCAGGAGACCTTTTGTGTTCTCGCGATAGTCTTCACGTCGCCACTTGTAGCGTTTTTCTTTCGTATCGGACATTCAGCAAAGTATCAGTCAACTGGAATAATACTTTTTGCCCAGGAAATACACGAAAGGACGCGAAACAAAAATTCTT
>CAMLKY010000146.1 GCA_946480545.1 uncultured Acidobacteriota bacterium | reverse complement strand
AGCTCTTGCCGCCGGAGTCCGATTTACGTTGTCGCCTTGAAGCAATGCTGATCGATAAGATGAGCACCGCTCCCACGCTCGGTCAGCGGATCACGTTCTACCGCGCGTTTTTGAATATTGCTTCGACTGAGAATGCCCGGCAGGTGCTCAAAGAGATGCTGCGACAACAGTCAGTACCGCCTGCGTTAGCGGGTGGGTCGACGACGGCCACGTCGAACCCATCCGCTAACGCGGACGGTACTGACTGTTGTCGCCATGCTGCGAGTAGCACAGGCGGAAACCCGAGCGGTAGCGAGGGTGCCAATCCAAAATCCAAAATCCAAAATCCAAAATCGGAGGCGATTCCTCTCAAGACGAAAGACCGTTTCGACATCGTCACCAAGCTCGCATCGCTCGGTGATCCCGATGCCGAGAAGCTTCTCGCCGATCTCGAAAAGACCGAGACCTCTGACGATGCAAAGCGCTACGCATACGCCGCACGGGCAGCGTTCCCGACCAAAGAAGCGAAAGAGAAATACTGGAACGACTTTGTTAACAACAAGCAGATCTCCGAGAGCTGGATCGAAGCTGCGTTCGGCCCATTCAATTCCGTGAGGCATGCCGATCTCACACTGCCGTATCTCGAACGCGCATTGAAAGAGCTGCCCAATCACAAACGCAATCGAAAGATCTTCTTCGTCAACGGCTGGCTCGGTGCTTTCATCGGCGGGCAGCGAAGCGAGGAGGCGTTGAAGATCGTCAATAAGTTTCTCGCCGACAATCCAAGCCTCGACAAAGACCTGCGTCTGAAGATCCTTGAGAACGTCGACGTCATCGAACGTGCGGTCAAGATCCGGTCGAAATACCCCTAAACTCAGACAGGAAGCGGCCAACAACATCTGCAGGTCTCAAAGCCGGCAACCGACAACTATGAGTATCTTCGCAGCCGGCCAAGAGCGGCCACAAGTGGCGCTTCCGGAACTGCGAATCTTGTTAGCGGCCGGAATTGCGTGACGGTGTTCCGAGGAATCCCATTGGTTCGAGCGCGTCGGCCGACACGCCGGGAGTCGTGCGGTCGACGTCGCTTCCTGCCTCTCAGCCTCATCCTCTCCGGGTTAATGAACGTATTTTCACGTCTCGTCACAAAATCCTTTCTCGCGGTGTTCCAATACTGAAGAATCATGATTGCGGCGTCTTCACTGGAATAGCTGTAACCACGCGTAGACGCGAAACGTCTCTCGATAGAGGTCTCGCCAAAATTGCGATCGCACGAGAAACTTTTTCGCCCTTGCAACGCGTAAAGGCAGCCGCTAGCCATTGTCCAAAACAACTTCAGACGAGATAGGAGTCATACCTGTATGAAACGACGTGAATTTTTGACCAAGAGTTCGATGGCGCTGGCCGCCGTTGCGGCAAGCGATCTGTGGGTGGGTCGCGTGTTAGCGGGCGAGCCGATCGTTGGTGGGCCGTCGCTGCTCGATACTTATTTCCATGTGACCAAGGCTGATATTGGCAAGGTATTGGCAGCGACCGTCGCCAAGGGTGCCGAGTTCGCCGACGCCTTCTTTGAATATCGCATCACTTCCGACCTCTCGTTCGAAGAGGACATAGTCAAATCCGCACGCCGCGGTATTGTCCAGGGCGTGGGTATCCGAGCGGTCAAGGGCGACCAGATCGGTTTCGCCTTTACCGAAGATCTTACCCTCGAGAGCATGCTGGATGCAGCGAACGCGGCCGCCACGATCGCGTCCGACAACGTCGCAAAGACGCGCGTGGTCGGGGTCACGCAACAAAAGCCTAAGAACCTATATCCAATCGCGGAACTGGCGACATCGGCCGACCTGAACAAGAAGCTGACATTCATAAAAGAGGCAAACGCGGCGGCGAAGGCCTATGACTCGAAGATCGTACGGGTCTCAGTCGGCTTCAACGATGAAGTGAAGCATGTCGCGTATGCGAACTCCGACGGGATCTACTGGGAGGACTCGCAGCCGCTCTTTATGTTCAACGCCTTCTGCATCGCCGAACAGGGCTCGCGACGCGAGCAAGGTTACAGAGGCGGCGGCGGCCGTATCGGGATGGAGTACTTCAATAAGACGAAGGCGGCCGACATTGGCAAGGAGGCGGCGAGGATCGCGATCGTGAACCTTGGCGCGGTGGAAGCCGAGGCGGGTGTCCAGACGGTCGTGCTTGGGCCCGCTGAAAGCGCCGTGTTGCTTCACGAGGCTGTCGGGCATGGGCTCGAGGCGGATTTCAATTACAAGAAACTCTCGAATTACTCGGGTCGCGTCGGGGAGAAGGTGGCCTCAGACCAGTGCACCGTGGTCGATGAAGGATTGTTCGCGAACATGCGCGGTACGATCAACGTCGACGACGAGGGCAATACACCGCAGGCGACTACGCTTATCGAGAACGGTATCCTTCGCGGCTACATGAATGACAAGATCAGCGCGAAGCAGCTTGGAGTTAAGCCTTCAGGCAACGGTCGTCGACAGGCCTACAATCATCCGCCGATGCCGCGAATGACTAACACGTATCTCAAGCCGGGCAAATACTCGGCCGAGGAGATCCTGAAATCGGTGAAGGACGGTGTTTATGCCAAGGGCTTTACCGGTGGGCAGGTGGATATCACGAAGGGCGATTTCACGTTCTCGTGCTCGGAGTGCTACCGGATCGAGGACGGCAAGATCACTGTGCCGCTCAAGGGCGTGACGCTTGTCGGCAACGGACCGGATGTCATGACGAAGGTGACGATGGTCGGAAACGATCTGAAGTTCACCGACGGCGGCTGGACCTGCGGCAAGAACGGGCAGATGGTGCCCGTCGGGATGGGCATTTCGACCGTGAAGGTGTCGGAAATTACGGTTGGCGGAACGAAGGTCCGCGCGCAGGATAAGGCTTAAAGCGAGGAGGTGCTAAATGTCAATGAAAGATTATAGGAGTTTAGCGTCCGAGCTTGTTTCGGAGCTGAAGAAGCAGGGAGCCGATGCCGCGGACGTCTACGTCGTATCGACTATCGGATTCAACACAACCGTTCGGCTGGGAAAGATCGAGCGGCTACAGCAATCCATCAGCAAGGGCCTCGGTCTCCGTGTGATCAGGAACGGAGCGATGGCGAATACCTTTACCACCGATTTTACCGATCGGGCCGTTAAGGACCTTGCCCGCGAGACAATGCAGATCGTGCAGGTTTCGAACACCGACAAGGACAACGGTCTTGCGCCGAAGGAGCTGCTCGGCGTTTACGGTGGCAAGCTGATGCTGTTCGATGAATCGATAGCGAAACTTACGCCCGAGAAGAAGATCGAGATGGCGAGGTCGGCCGAAGAGGTCGGACTCAAATTCGACAAGCGGATCAAGAACGCTAACGGTACGTCATGGAACGATTCGCGATCGCAGATAACGCTCGCGAATTCCGATGGATTTACCGGCCAGTACCAGATGACGCAGGCCAGCCTATCGGTAAGTCTCCTGGCGGAGGATGAGGACGGCACTAAGCAGACGGACGGACATTACACGTTTGGCCGTTACCTGAACACGCTTGCGTCACCGCAGGCGATCGGGGAAGAAGCGGGCCGTCGCGTCGTTCGAAAGCTTGGCGGACGAAAGGTAAAGTCGGCGGTCGTCCCGGTCATTCTGGATCCGCGTGTGGGAAGCTTTATGCTGGGCAGCGTTTTCGGAGCGGCGTCGGGCGGAAGTATCTATCGGAAGATGTCGTATCTGATCGACAAGGTCGGCCAGCAGGTCGCTTCGCCGATGATCACCATTGTCGACGACGCGATCATGGAGAACGGCGTGGCTTCGCGCCCGTTCGATGCCGAAGGCATCAAGTCGTCGAGCGTGGTTGTCGTGGAGAAGGGCGTGCTCAGGCAGTATGTTTGCGACTCTTACTCGGCACGGCGTCTGAAGGTCGCCCCGACGGGCAATGCAGCCCGCAGCTACCAGGGTAATCCGAACGTAAACAGCACGAACCTCTACATCAAGAATGGCGATACCAGCCCCGAGGACATGATCAAGTCGGTCAAATCCGGGCTTTATCTCGACCGCGTGGGCGGCCAGGGTTTGAACTCGACCACGGGCGATTTCTCGATGGGAGCTAACGGACGCTGGATCGAGAACGGCGAGTTCACTCACGCAGTACAGGAGATAACGGTGGCCGGCAACGTCCTGAAGGTGCTGGGTAATGTGAAGACCGTCGGAAATGATCTCAGCTTCAAACTGGGCACGACGGCGGCACCGACGCTCCTGATCTCGGAGATGACGGTTGGCGGGGAATAGCTGGCGACCATAGTCTCGGGTTCGCTACAGTGAGTATCCACACTTTGCGGCCTTGCGAGAACACCGATGTCGAGATTCTCGGCTTCGGTGTTCTCGCAAGGCCGCCATATCGTCTAAATAACCAATCTCAGATACCCCTACTCACGCCTATTTATAATCTTGACCAAAAAGTAATGATTTGGGATAATCTAGCCATCGTCAAACTCAAGCTCTTTACTTTTGTTTAGCTTATGAAGATCTCGGCACAAGAAGAATATGGCCTGCGATGTTTGGTGCAACTCGCGAATCTGAATGATGGCGAGAGCTTGACTCTTCCCCAGATCGCCGAGCGCGAGGGTATATCGGCGGCCAATGCCGGTAAGCTGATGTGGCTTCTGAATAAGGCAGGATTTGTACAGTCGACGCGTGGCACCAAGGGCGGTTACTTTCTCGCGAGGCCGGCTGGCGATATCCGTCTGAGCGAGATCATAAAGGTCCTCGATGAAGATGTCCTTTCGAAGCACTGCGAGAGCTATACCGGCGTACTCGATACCTGCGTCCATAAAGGCGATTGCGGTATCCGCCCGGTGATCGTCGGACTACATGAGATCGTCGAGAACGCGCTGTCGCAGATCACGTTGGCCCAGCTCGTCGGCGATGAGCGTTCGGTCGACGCGATGTTCCACCAGATCCAGGGAATCCACAGGACGATCGAACCGAAAGGGTTTGAAATCTAATTTACCGCCGAGACGCAGAGGCGGAGAGAAACAAGTGGTCCATCTCTGCGTCTCCGCGTCTCTGCGGTGAAATGAATAACGATGTCAACAGCAGCAGAAATACTCACAAATAGGGAATACAAATACGGGTTCGTAACGGATATCGAAACTGACACGATCCCGAAGGGTCTGTCCGAGGATACCGTCCGTTTGATCTCTCGGAAGAAGAACGAGCCTGAGTGGATGCTCGAGTTTCGCCTAAAGGCGTTTCGCCAGTGGCTGAAGATGGACGAGCCGAAGCATTGGCCGAATTTCGAGTATCCGTCGATCGATTTTCAGAACATATCGTATTACTCGGCTCCGAAGCAGAAAGCGAAAAAGGCTTCGATGGACGAGGTCGACCCGGAGCTAGTTAAGACGTTCGAAAAGCTCGGCATTCCGCTTAGCGAGCAAAAGATGCTGGCGAACGTCGCGGTCGATGCGGTGTTCGACTCGGTCTCGGTCGCGACCACCTACAAGGAAAAACTCAAGAAGGCGGGCGTTATCTTTTGCTCGTTCACCGAAGCCGTCGCCGACTACCCCGAGCTTGTAAAGAAGTATCTCGGGTCGGTCGTCCCTGTGAATGACAATTACTACGCGGCGCTGAATTCAGCGGTCTTCTCGGACGGCTCTTTCGTGTTCATACCGAAAGGCGTGCGATGCCCGATGGAGCTGTCAACTTACTTTCGCATTAACACGCAGGATTCTGGACAGTTCGAACGTACATTGATCGTCGCCGAAGAAGGTGGATACGTGGCATACAACGAAGGCTGCACAGCACCGCAGTTCGATACTAACCAGCTCCACGCCGCCGTGGTCGAGCTCGTCGCGCTCGATGATGCCGAGATCAAGTACTCGACGGTGCAGAACTGGTACGCGGGTGACGAGAACGGCAAGGGCGGTATCTATAACTTCGTGACGAAACGCGGAGCGTGTCGCGGCGTAAATTCGAAGATCTCATGGACGCAGGTGGAAACCGGCTCGGCGATCACCTGGAAATATCCGAGCGTGATACTTCAAGGCGACAAT
>CAMLKY010000145.1 GCA_946480545.1 uncultured Acidobacteriota bacterium | reverse complement strand
GCGTGCTCGGCCGCGAGCGCTCGGCGAGCGACCACAGCGCCGCCACCGGCACGACGAACAGGCCGCCCACGAGGTAGGCCGAGCCCTCAACGCCCGGATAACGGCGATAGACGAACATCGGGTCGTTAAGATTGTAAACCAGCGTAAAGACGCGATCAGAGCATCTACGTTTCCAACATCTCGGAAGAGGGCATTCTCCTTCAGGGAAACAACCTCTGGATGCCGCGACAGGGGACCGGCGGCGATGAAATAAAGTTCGACAACGTCGCTTCGGCCTACAATGTCGAGCTTGGCGGGTGGAGCTGGGGGGCGCAATTCGCCGATCTTAACAACGACGGGCATCTGGATCTGTTTCTCACGAATGGTTACGTCTCGCTCGAGCCCGGCTCGAACTACTGGTACGACTTCTCGAAAGTCACGGTCGGCAACAACACCATCATCGGTGATGCAAAAAACTGGGCGCCGATGAACAATCGCAGCCTCTCGGGCTATCAAACAAAACGCGTCTGGGTCAACGATGGTGCCGGCCGTTTTAACGAGGTCGCACAGACGGTCGGCGTTGTCGAGACGTTCGATGGCCGCGGTGTCGCGGTCGCCGATCTCTGGAATCGCGGCGTGATGGACGTCATCGTCGCCCATCAGAAAGCTCCACTTCTCATCTACAGGAATACGGTCGTGCCGGATCACAAGTGGATCACGCTCGAGCTTGAAGGTTCGGCGAGCAATCGGAGTGCGATCAGTACGCAAGTCACGGCATTTTGGAACGGCCAGGAGCAGATCAAGGAAGTCCACGGCGGCATCGGCTTCTGCGCGCAGAATGATCGCCGTATTCATTTCGGTTTCGGGCGAGCGGATAAAGTTGATAGAATCGTGATTCGCTGGGCTTCGGGCCGGTCGCAGACGATCGAAAATCCCGAGCTCAATCGAATCCACAAGATAAAAGAGGAAAGTAAGTGAGCGCGATAGTCTCGGACATCACTCCGCCGCAAGCGAGGCCGGATACGCCCGGTCAGATGCCTTCGAAGGTGCTCGGCATCGATGCGCGCTTTGTCGCTCCGATCCTCATCACACTGATCCTGCTCGTCGGCCAACTCTCATTCGGTATTCTCGAAAGCTATCCGGCTACGGTTCTCGCCATCATCACGGCGATCCTGCTCGAGCTTGTGCTGGGCAGGCTGATAACCGGAAAGCTGCCGCACTTCGCGAGCGCTTACATCTCCGGCATCAGCGTTGGCATTCTGGTCCGCTCACCTTTTCTCTGGCCATTCGCATTGTGTGCTGCGATCTCGATAGTGTCGAAATACGTCCTCAGATGGCGAGGCCGCCACCTCTGGAATCCTTCGAACTTCGGGATCACCGTGCTGTTGTTCCTGGCCCCGTGGGCTGTCGCGAGCCTGAGTATTCAGTGGGGCAACAATCTTTGGGCGATGCTTGTGATCTGGGTCCTGGGCTCGATCATCATCTACAACCTCAAGCGATTTCACATCACACTCACTTACGTCGTCGCATTCTTGTTCTTCAGTTTTGTCCGCAGTCAGGTGACGGGTCATGGATTTCTCGCCGAGGTCGCACCCATAACCGGACCGATGTATCAGCTTTTCATCTTCTTCATGATCACCGACCCGAAGACGACGGTCCGCTCATCTAAAACTGCACAGTGCTTCGTCGCATTTCTGGTCGCCGCCGCCGAAGCCGTCCTCCGCCTGGGTGAGAATGTCCACGCACCGTATTACGCACTCTTCATCGTCGGGCCCATAACGAACGCGATCGATATCTGGTGGATGTCGCGTAAGAGTACGAAGAGTCGCGCAGCGTAACCAGGATGCAACCGCGGAGACGCAGAGACGCCGAGCAGAACCCTCCTGCGCACGCGTTTTGCTTCTCAGCGTCTCTGCGTCTCGGCGGTAAATCAATCCCGGCGAGTCTCGAGAATTCGTTCGACATATTTCGCTATCACATCTGCTTCGAGATTCACCGGATCTCCGGGCGAGAGTGTGGATAGATTTGTCAGCTCCCAGGTTTTGGGAATGACCGCGATGTCGAAATGTCGATCCTCGAGCGAAGCTATCGTGAGACTGATCCCCTCGACGGCGACAGAGCCTTTGTAGACCAGATACTGTGAGATCTCAGGCGGATATCCGATCCGGACCGTCCAGAATTCACCGCTGTTCTCCGCAGAGACAAACTCGCCGCGCGCGTCGACATGGCCCTGCACAATATGTCCGCCGAGCCGAGTCGCAGGAGTTACCGAGCGTTCAAGATTGACCCGCGAACCTGTCGCAAGCCTGCCGAGCGTCGAACGGTCCAGGGTTTCCTGTGAAAGATCGGCGGTGAACGAATCCGGTGTTGGATCGAGAGCCGTGAGGCATACACCATTCACTGCGATCGAGTCGCCCACGTTCATGTCCGAAGTCACGACCCTGGCCGAGACCACGATCCGCGCGCCGCCCTCGGTGATCATTAGCGACCCAACCGTTCCCAGTTCCTCGATTATTCCAGTGAACATTTTCTAAAGCTGCGTATGCGAAATTATATGCAGGCGGTAAGATTGTTGTAAAAGTGGTGTCTCTTCTTTGCGGGTTATCGACCATGCGAGAACACTGTTTCGTCCTCGCAGAGCCGCCGGCCGCAAGTCAGGATAACGATGTCAGAACTAACTGGACAGGAAAACCTACCGCCCTCGCTCAAGCGGAACGCCGATGGAAGCATCGACAATGGATCGCTTGCTGATGTGATCGAGTGGTTTCTCAACTACGACGAGCGGACGTCACGGATGCGGCACCCGTACACTGAAGAACTTTTTCAGTGGAAACAGCACGATGACGTTGAGAACGGTGTCGGGGTTTATCCTTTTGAGAACGCCGAAGCCAGATTTGCGATCGGGGTGTTCCAGGCATTGCAGGAAAACAATTCGGAACCACTCCTGAAGCTGTGGCTGTCCGATGTCCTGAACGCCCTGCATGAAGCACGTGAGTCCCGCACCGAGATAGCCGAAGCAAATAAGCTCGACGACGATCCCGAGACGCTCGCACTCGAAAAGGCCGAGAAGCTTACGACCAACGCCGAACGCCGCTTATACCTGACGAGCTGCTGGCTCGAACAACTATGCACCGCCGAAGCCCGCGTTCTGGGATGGCTTTATCAGGAGATGTACGGGCGACCCTTCAGCCCGTAACCGAGGTAGGAAAGTAAAAAGTAAAAGTAAGAAGTAAAAAGGAGAAAGGTGACGGTTCCGCGGGGTCTTTTTTGCTTTTTACTTTTACTTTTTACTGGCTAGCGCAACGTCTGACACTGTCGCATGTCGCCGGATTGCATGCCGCGGGCGAACCATTGCATTCGCTGTTGAGCTGAGCCGTGGGTGAATGACTCCGGAACCACGTAACCTTGAGTGCGTTTCTGGATCATGTCGTCACCTACGGCCGAGGCGGCACGGATCGCTTCCTCGGCGTCGCCTGCTTCGACCAAACCTCTGCGCTGTGCGTGGTTGGCCCACACCCCGGCATAACAATCCGCCTGTAACTCCAAAGCGACGGACAACTGGTTGTTCTGACCCGCCCGTTGAACGCGGTCCATCGTGCCCATGATGTTCTGGATGTGATGCCCGACCTCGTGAGCGATGACGTAGGCGCGTGCGAAGTCGCCCGGAGCGCGAAACTCCTGCTGCAGCTCGCGGAAGAAACTAAAATCCAGGTAGAGATTTTCGTCGCCCGGACAATAGAATGGTCCCATCGCCGCCTGACCGTATCCGCAGGCCGAGGTCGTCTGACCCTCGTAGAGAACCAGCTTCGGCAGGCGGTAACGAATTCGCGACTGCTGCGGTAGTATCTCGCCCCAGACATCCTCGGTCATTTTCATCACGGCACCGACAAACTGTCTGTTCTCATCGGGCGGCTTGTTCACCGAATTGCTGGCGGGGCCGGGCTGTTGCGTTACCTGGCCGGTCGGTAATCCCTCGAGAAGCTGCGTGGGGTCTATGCCGCATAGCATCGCGGCGAGCGCGATCACGATGACCCCGAGCCCGCCTCCGCCGAGAGCGATCCCACGGCCGCCTAAACCCCTGCGGTCCTCAATGTTTGAACTCTGTCCGTAATCGCGCCAGCGCATTTTCCCTTAGCCTCCCCAACTCGTTGAATTAGTAGTTCTTGTCTGGATTCTACCACCTTTGAAAAAGGGTGAGAATAAGTTGTGTCAGATGGCGAACCGCTGAAGTACTGGAAGTGCTCAACAACTTTGCAGCTTAGCGGCTTAGCGAGAACATCACGGTCGACGATCTCAGAACAGTTTTCTCGCAAGGGCGCTACGCCGCAAAGTTTCAGCAGGACAATCATGCACGCCCGATAAGCAAAAATCGAAAATAGCAATTCTGCAAAATCTTGACACGTGTGAAGTTAGAGGCTTAATATTGAGCTAAGTTGATTGCGGTTTCTTTCCACGGTTGTGCAGGCATAGGAGGTAGTGATGATCAAATTAGACATCGTCAACCATGTAGCCGACAAGACCGGCGTCCCGAAGCAGAAGGCGGAGCAGGTTGTCGACTCGCTATTCAACGCAATGAAAGACGCTCTGGCCAAGGGCAAGAGGATCGAGCTTCGCGGTTTCGGTGTTTTCGTGGTCAAGCCTCGTAAACGTGGTGTTGGGCGAAATCCGCGAACCGGGATGGAGGTGCCGATCCCGGCCGGGAAGACAATAAGGTTCAAACCCGGAAAGGAGCTTTCGGCCCGGGCGGTGAAAACCTAGAAGGCACGCCTATTTGATTTTCTGAAATCGTAAATCGCACGACATAGTGTGGTTTACGATTTGTTTTTTCACCAAGGATGTCGGTCGACAATATCTATCTGCGTCGCATCGCGATGCGTCCGACCTGGCGGGCGTGGCTAAGGCACGTTGCCCTGCTCTGCATCACATTCGCTACGGCAACGATCGCCGGTGTTATTTACCCTTTTGGACGAATTCCATTCTGGCTTCCCGATCCGCGATCGTGGGCTGAGGTTGTCGAGCTCATATTCGCTCTGCCAGTGCACTACCTGTCGCTTATCGCCACGGCCGTCACGGCCCTCCTGACGGACACGGCATTTCTGACCGACGGCATTTCGTTTTCGCTTTCCCTGATTTTCATTCTTGTCTCCCATGAAATGGGACATTACATCGCATGCCGTCTCTATGGGGTTGACGCTACTCTGCCATATTTTATTCCGACTCCGCCGATGATCGGGCCGGCGGGCACCTTTGGCGCTTTTATCCGGATCATGTCACCGATGCCGTCACGCCGCGCAGTTTTTGATATCGGCGTCGCCGGTCCGATCGCCGGGTTTATCGCGCTGATACCGGTTGCGGTGATCGGAGTTGCGACGATGCAGCCGGCCATACCTGACACGATCGACGCACCGGGCGGATTGACGTTTTCAGATCCGTTGTTGATGCGGATGCTCGGACTCATACTCGGGCAGGACCCGACCGTTAGCATTGGAAACCCCTTCTACTACGCGGCGTGGGTTGGATTGCTGGTGACCGCATTGAACCTGATCCCGTCCGGTCAGCTCGACGGCGGTCACGCTATCTACGCCGTCTTCGGCAAACGCGTGCACTTCTTCACGGGACGGATCGCATTCGTCGTGATGACCGCTTTGTCGATCATCGGCTTCATCTACTTCAACAGCCCAAGTGGATTTCTTATCGCGGTCCTGCTCGGGATCATGGCCCGAGTCCGCCACCCTGAACCGCAGGACAAAACCCCACTCGACGCAAAGCGAAATCTGATCGCGTTGCTCACACTGGTGATCTTTATTCTGTGCTTCGTGCCGTTTCCGTTACGGATAAATTAAGATTCGTCGGAGGCGTGATTTTGGTGAGAGCGAGGCATCAGGAAATGTCCCGGTAGTGTTTTGTCGGCATGGCGACGTGCAGCAAACGTAGGCTAGAGCCGTTGGGCGGAACCTCTTGTCGCTGAAAGCGACGCAGCATTAAAGCCCTGGGGGGGAGGGTTGCTTTGATTTTCGTCGCTGAAAGCGACCAATAATCTGCGTGCTCGCTTTCAGCGGTTGATGCTTCGTTTGTGCCAACCCAGGGAT
>CAMLKY010000144.1 GCA_946480545.1 uncultured Acidobacteriota bacterium | reverse complement strand
TTCGAGATTTGCTCGATAGCGCTGCAGAAGAGCCGGATAGACAAATACGATTGGTGGACATACCTCGAGAACATCGGCTTCACGAACGACGATCTGCTGCTTCGAGACCTGATGGACAGCACCGACTTCGGCGAATCCATCCGGCACGTATCGGCATTCGCCGCTCTAGCCGAGTACGCCGAATCAAGTCCGAAGAACGAGATGGACTACAAGATGAGCGGCGGCAACTCGCGGCTTGCGGTCGAATTTGCAAAACGGATCGGGCTCGAGAACATCGTAACCAAGACGCCTGTGACGGAGGTTACCCAGCGGCGGGGTACGATGACGGTCAAGACCGCGGCGGAAAACTACCGGGCCGACGCGGTTATATGCACCGCGCCGATCAACAGCCTCCTGAAGATCAAATTCGATCCACCGCTTCCCACCGCACAGCGTGATGCGGCCGAGCGTCTAACCTACGCCCGCATCTGTAAGAACAGCGTCCTGTACGGCGAGCGGTTCTGGAAGGACGAGAATTTTTCGATGGTGTCCGACGTTACGTCGCACTTCTACTTCCACTCCACGCAATCGCAACCGGGACGCAATGGGATACTCACTTCGTACGCGATCGGCGAGAAGGCCGACATACTCGCATCTCAATCCGACCAGCGTCGGATGCGGATCATCACAAACGACCTCGTCGACTTCGACCGCAACGCTCCACGACTCGCGCGCGGCATTGCCTCATATGCATGGCAGCGCGATGAGTTTACCGATGGTGCGTACGCACTCTACAAACCCGGCCAATGGTTTGGCATCCGCCCGATCCTCGCACGCCCACACGGCAAAGTCCTCTTCGCCGGCGAACACATCGCCGACTGGCAGGGCTTCATGGAAGGCGCGATCGAAACCGGGGAAGCCGCGGCGGACAGCCTGATTCGGTAATTGCGGATTTCAACATACGTTGTGAGGTCAGAACCGGGAGCCGTAGCGACCGGGGCTTTTAAGCCGGGCGAGTGCTGGTAGCGGCAATCACTTGCGGATGACAGGTATGAGACAGATCAAATCCGGTCTGATCCGCGTCATCCGCGTAAATACGCGGCTAGATGCCCCAACGACAGAGCCCGGTCGCCACCGCTCCCGGTTCCGACACGTGACGACCATTTCACTTTTGGATCCGCATTCGCCAATCCGAACAGTGATCTGCAGGACTCGGTAGATTTCGGCGTGATCACAAACACTCTCGGCAGTCCGAGAGTCGGACAGTTCCGGGCGAAGTTCAGGTTTTAGCCAACTCTCAGCATTTTTACCGCAGAGACGCCGAGACTCAGTGATGCGGCCAGTGATCGACTGGACTCGGGTGGAAGCCCCGGTCGCTAACGGCTCCCGGTTCTGACAGGAAATTACCGACTCGCTGTCGCCTTACTTTCCTTTGGATCGTACGGCGTCGCCTGGTATCGCTTCACGGCTTCCTGGGCGTTGTCGTAGTTGTCACCGAGATCTGCCGCACGCTTGTAGGCGGCGACTGCGCGGTTGCGGTCACCCTTGGCATCGTAAGCGTTGCCCATCTTGATGTTCGACCAAACGGACAGCCACGGCGGACTAAGGTTGCCTCCGAGCGCGGCTTTGAAATTGTCGATCGCGAGATCGTAATTTCGCTGCTCGAGAAACAGCAGGCCGAGGTGGTAGTAGACCCACGAATTTGATCGGTCAAGCTTCAGGGCCTCTTCGAACTGTGCCTGCGCCTCAGCGTAGCTTCCTTCCTTGAACCGCTCGATGCCGCGGCGTGCGATGGCTGAAACGCGGAGGTCCGGCGAGATCCGCAGCAACTTGTAGTTCGGGTCGATCACGACGCCGAGCGGTTTGCCGTTCGATTCGATATTAAAATCCGCGCTCGCCTCGTCCATCTGAAGCGTCTGCATCTGCAGCCCGTTCTCGCCCTCGCTGCGAAGCTGTACCTCGACCGGCAGCCGCAGGTTATCGTAATTCTGTTTTACCGTTCCGCGAGCGACAAACTTCCCGCCGCGCGTACGGATGATCAGGTAATCGGAGCTGAACTCCGGTACGCCCGTGCCCTCCACCCAGCGGGCAAAGAAGTAACGAAGGTTATCACCCGAAATACGCGAAGCGAGTTTTTCGAACTCATCGATCGAAACGGTCTTGCCGCGATTCTCCTGCAGGTGGGTCCGAAGCAGCTTGTCGAAATTCTGCTGACCCATCGTGTCGCGGAGCAGCTTGAAGACGAACGCGCCCTTCGCGTACATGATGTACTGGTAGGCCGTCGACTGGTCATCGAGATTCGCCGGTGCTCGAAGCAGCGAGGCAGTCTGTTCAAACGTCAGCGACTTCTCGAGAAGCTCGCGACGAAGGTTGTCGAGCTGTGCACCGGTCATTTGGCTTTCGCGGAGCGAGTACGCGCTGTACTCGGCAAGCCCCTGCGACAGCCACGCGTCATCAAACGATTTCAGGCCAACGGTAAGACCCCACCACTGGTACGCCGCCTCGCGCTGGAGACGCTCGCCGGTGATCTCGCGCGCCTGCTCAAACTGCTTGTCGGCGATAAAGAGCATGCCCGTCGACGAGTAGAAGTCGAGGCTTTCATCATCGATCTGCACGACGATCAGCCTTTTGCCCATCAGCGGTTCGCCGTATTTCTTTGTGTAGAATTCGAGAGCCTTTCCCAGCGTTTCGCCATAGCCGATGACCTGCTGATCGACACCGGGACGCGTAAAGAACTGAAGCTCGTAGCCGCCGATGTTCAGGTTTCGTGTCGAATACTTTCCGTATGCGAGGTTGCCTACAAGGCCGGTTTGAACAAAGCGAAACTTGTTACCCGATGCCGTCGTCGGAGTTTCGCTGTAACCGGCAACCTGAAAGCCCCCGGGAACGGTGATGCTGATATCAGCCGTCGACGGATCGGCCGCATAATCATGGAACGGAAACCAGCGGGCCGCATACATCAGGTAACCCTGATTCTCGCCGACATACGCGAGACGCTTATTCAGGAGCGGGCCGCCGCTCGGGAGATTCAAGATCCCGCTGTATTTGAACCGCAGTGTCACCGGACTTCCCTTCGCAACATCCGAACCGAGATCGACACGAACGTGCGGGCCGAGATCCGACGATCCCCCAGCCTGGTCCTGTACGAAGGTCACATCGCCCGCGGGAGCCGCGGTCGCGACCGGCTTGGTGGTCTTGCCCTTTCCTGTAGCGGGTCCGGATACCGAAGTCGCTGCCCCGACTCGCGTCACCTCATCGACCTTCAACGAGCCGTTCAGCTCAAAAGCGACTGTTCGAGTGCTCTCGCCCGGAACGAAAGTCACGTCCACGGTGGCCGAAAGCTTGTTCTCGACCGGGGCAAGCTGGACGTCCATCACGTAATTCGTAACGTCGAACGGGGTCCGCTTGGCCTGCTGACCAAAAACAGCCGCCGAAAGCACAAAGATAGCGGCTACGGGAAGGGAAATTCTAAACAGGTTCTTCATTATCGTTCTCTAAACTGGTCTCTTAAAGATGCTTTTCTATGATGTTCGGTGTCGTAAATGCGTTTGCTTGCCGAACAGTAATCTCGATACCTGGCGTCAATAGGCAGAACCGGGAGCCTGTAGCGACCGGGGACCTGGAATTGGTCCAGTCGAGCGCTAGCCGGGGGTGTGTCGACCGCGGATGACGGGGATCAAGATCTGAGCATTTTCCTGATCTGCGTTATCTGCGGTAGAAGGCCGTAATCATCAAAGCCCCGGTCGCTACTGGCTCCCGGTTCTGACAAGACGCAGAGCCCCGGTCGCTACCGACTCCCGGTTCTGACTGTTGCCGAATCACCTGACATAGATCGGATTCGAGATTATCCACGGCATTCTATCAAAGGGCGGGCCGAGATCGTCTCGGTAGACCTCAACGCGGTAAGCCCCGGGCTCGGAGATTAACATTGACGCCTCTGCAACTCCGGTTGCCTCGTGAACTATGCCGCGGTCGAGCCGAAATACGATCCGACCCTTCTGCGGCGAACGCGCGACAAAGCTAGATAATTCCTTCACTTCATCACCCATTTCCGAAGTGAAATGTGTAAAACCCTGGCCGTGTGCCCGGAAGGTGAAACCCGTCGTGTCACCTAGCGCGTCAAACCCGATAAAGTATCTCCCGGCCCGAACTGCCTCGAGCAGCGTTTCGCGATTGAACTCTTTGTCATTCTCGATCAGCACGTGCACCCGCGCGATCCTAAAGATGGTTTCGTATGGATCGAGCTTGATGTCGATCAACTTCTGACCGCCGTCGGTGCCGAGGATATGAATGCCGAGATCGGAATGTGCATCGGTCCCTGCGAAAAGAGAGATCGGTCGCTTCGCTGCGATCTCATCGAACTTCGCGAGGTTCGCATCGGGCCGTGTGAAGTTCTTAGCGAACGTCAGCTCCGGATACGATGGATAACTCCAGATGAGGTCGCCCAGAGCGCCGAGCCAACTCATCTGCTTTGCAGCGGTATGAAGGCTGAAGACCTCGACACCGTCGAACTGCGAATCCCACGATTTGAATTTCTCCGGGTAGGTCACCAGCGCGAGCTTGTTCTCTCGCTTTGCCGCATCGAGAAACGCGGCAGTACCCGACATTCTCGCGGCGACCGCTTCGCCGCCGCCCGGGATCAGTAGAAAACGATCGCCGTCGGTCGTGTCGAGCTCGTTCCCGCCGACAAAGAGCGTCTTCCCGTAAACACCATTCAATGTCAGCGCGGCCGAGTCGTAAGCGTCGGTGACGTGCTCGGTCATCAGAACAAAGTCGAGCTCGTTGGCGTTCGCCGCGGCGATCAATTCCTCGAACGAACCCGTGCTGTGCCCGCCGAGCGATGTGTGGGCGTGGATGATGCCTTTGTATTCTTTGAAGGTCGGATCCGGGTGCGTCGACCGTTGCAATTCGAGTTGCGAGATCTTTTCCGCGAGCTGCCCCGTCTGGTACCGCCGATAGATAAACGGAATCTGCACCAGGACAAGCAGGATCAGCAGCACCAGCAGAATACGTTTTGCAATCTTCTTCATTTTCTTCTTCGTGTCATTTCGTGTGAATTAGTGGTTCCAGTCTTCCAGCTTGAGAAAGGAAACCACGAACTTACACGAACGACACGAACAGATCACGAACCGTTGGATGAACTCCGGCCGCTAAGCAAGAAAATCCACCGACACGACCCGTTCCGCGATCTTCTTCCCTAGTGCGGCGACTTTTTGATGCTCGGGATGGTCGGTGTAGAAGTCGAGCGCCTCGCGGTCCGGATACTTAGCGACAAGCCCGGTGTCGAACGAACGGTCGAGATGCAGTATGTCGCTGCCAACCTCGAAACTCTCGATGTCCGGGATCACGCCCGGTAATGCCCTGAGCCGCGCGATATGATCCTCGCGCTGCGCCGAGGTTGTTCCGGGTTTGTATTTCCAGCACACGATATGGACTAGCATGTCGGGGACTATCTTACAGCGGATTTCTATATCTGAAGAAATCTCACGCAAAGCTCGCAGCGCACGCAAAGGGAGAATCCCCGAGCTTTGCAAACTTGGCGAACTTTGCGTGAAACTTCTTCCTCAAGCAAAATCTCTCTAACTATAGAATGACTGCTGCGGAACAAATCTCGCGATCAAAGATCTGGCAGGTGATCGGTGCATCGTCCGTCGGGACGATGATCGAATGGTACGACTTCTATATCTTCGGAAGTCTCGCCGGCATCATCGCACCGCTCTTTTACCCACCCGGGAATGACACGTTCGCTTACATCGCGTATCTCGCGACGTTCGCGGTCGGGTTTGTCGTTCGCCCATTCGGAGCGTTGTTCTTCGGTCGCATCGGAGATCTCGTCGGACGTAAATATGCGTTCCTCGTCACACTCCTGATCATGGGCGGTGCGACGGCGGTGATCGGCTTTCTTCCGACATACGCACAGATCGGTATCGCGGCACCGATCATCCTTTTAGTGATACGCGTTCTGCAGGGACTCGCCCTCGGTGGTGAATACGGTGGGGCGGCCGTTTACGTCGCCGAGCACGTGCCCGACGAGCGACGAGGGTTCTACACGTCGTTCATCCAGATCACGGCGACCCTTGGGTTGTTCATGTCG
>CAMLKY010000143.1 GCA_946480545.1 uncultured Acidobacteriota bacterium | reverse complement strand
CCACCGATGAATGCAAAGGGGATCGAGGTGACAGCGAACGGAGTGAACGTGCGCCATGCGAAGTGTCCGGCACGATAGAACTGGACGGCGCCGATGCCGGCGACAAACACATTAAGAAAAAGCGCCGAAGGGCGTGTCGTCGCAAGCGGCACCGCGAACAGGGCCATGACGGCAAGGTAACCGGAGGCCCCGCCATGCCCCACCGACGAGTAGAGGATAGCGACGCAGAAGATGGCGATGATGATCAGGAGTCCTTCCATGGGCTGAAGAAGAAGCGGGGCAAGTCGCGCTTCCCGACCTACCAATGTTATTACTCGGCCTAGTTAGACAAACGTGCTTTCGCAATTACATTCGCAGCTCCGGAAGGGCGGCCCGCCCGCGCTCTTCGATCGCTTTGGTCAGAGCCTGGGCTACAAACTCATCCCAATCCTTCAACGCCCGCTCGACCTGGATCACATGCCGCTCGCGTTTATTGCGATGCTTCTTTCTCATCTCAACAGGTAACGGCTCGAGCAATCCGAACGTAATGTTCACGGGTTGAAAGTTCTTTGTCTCGACGTTTGACACATAGCGGCATAAAGCGCCGATGGCCGATGTCACCGGTGCGGTGATCGTAGATTCTCCGCGTAGGGTGCGTACGGCGTTTATCCCGGCCAGCCACCCGGTCGCTACCGACTCGACATAGCCTTCGACACCGGTGATCTGGCCGGCGAAGAACAGTGAGGGATTCGTGCGCGTCGAGAGATCTTCGTTCAGGATCTTCGGCGAATTAATAAATGTATTGCGGTGGATCTGCCCGAACTGCAGGAACTCGGCATTTTCGAGACCGGGTATCAATCTGAGCACACGTGCCTGCTCGCCGTAGCGAAGATGATTCTGGAATCCGACCAGACCGTAAGCATCGGCCATTAAATTCTCCTGCCGAAGCTGAACGCATGCGTAAGGCTCGAAGCCGGTCTTCGGATCCGGTAGGCCCTTTGGTTTCATCGGACCGAAGCGAAGCGTGTCGACCCCGCGACGCGCGATCTCTTCGATCGGCAGGCATGACTCAAACCACCGTGTCTCTTCGAACCGTTTCAGCGGCACCGACTTTGCTGCCATCAGCTCGGTTATGAAAGTTTCGTACTGCTCACGATTCATCGGGCAGTTGATGTAGTCGTCACCGCCCTTCCCGTACCGGGCAGCCTTGAATGCGATCGACATATCGATCGAATCCGCAGCTACGATAGGCGCGATGGCGTCGTAGAAATAAAGCTGGTCGTCGCCCGTGAATTTCATGATCGACTCGGTGAGCGAGTCGGAAGTGAGCGGACCGGTGGCGATGATCGTTATTGCGGACTTCGGATTTCGGATTTCGGATTTCGGCCCATTGTCGTCTGCAACGTTAAGATCAGTTTCGAGAGATCCCTCGACGGATTCCGCATTCCGCATTCCGCATTCCGCGTTCAGGTCTTTGAACTCTTCTCTCACCACCTCGATGTTCGGATGCTTCTCGATCTCTTCGGTGATCAACTCGGCGAATTTGATCCTGTCCACCGACAGAGCGGCACCGGCCGGGACTCGGGTCGCCTCGGCGGCTCTCATTACCAGCGAACCTCCGCGGCGAAGTTCTTCTTTCAAAAGATACGGCGCGGTTCCGGGTTCATCGGTCTTGAGCGAGTTCGAGCAAACGATCTCGGCCAGCTTGTCGGTGCGGTGGGCCGGCGTCTGCATGATGGGCCGCATCTCGTAAAGCTGCACCTTCGCGCCAAGCTCCGCTGCCTGCCACGCCGCTTCGACACCGGCGAGCCCCCCACCTACAATTCTCACAGTCTCCGTCACGCTTTTGATTATAGGGATAACTCCGCGATGGCGTAACTTATCCCGCCGTAATAGCGTCTTATCACTAAACAGTCACAAAGCAGGGGTGGGTGGTGTTATCTATTTGTGACAGTACAAGGGAGTTTTATGGCGGTGTGACCGTCGCCGCTTTTTGAGTCCGGCCACCGGTGTTTAGTTATTGTGACACTGTAGTTCTCTCGACTGAGGCGCCCGTTTCGAGCGTCGCGGCATTCAAGCGCCGGCAATTCGCATCCGCAAGGCTGTTCCGCTGCCTTAGGAGGACCGTTCCAATGACCAGGTTTTTGTTCTCGCTTTTGATCGTCTGCGCCTTTGTTCTCGCCGCACACGCGCAGAACCGCACTCGTACGGCTCCCTCGATAAAAAATGATTCTCGTCGTTCTACCGGTGCAAAGCCTCAACAGGAAGTCCCGCCGCCACCACCGGCGGCCACCGACGACGAGGTTGTTCAGGTCGAAACCAATCTCGTCACGACACCTGTCTCGGTGCTTGATCGGCAGGGCCGATTCATCGCAGGTCTAAGACAGAGAGATTTCAAGATCTTTGAGAATGATGTTCCGCAGCAGATCACATATTTCCAATCGTCCGAACAGCCATTCACAGTCATACTGCTGATCGACATCAGCCCGTCGACGCGGTACCGCATGGACGAGATCCACTACGCTGCCGTGACATTCATCAATCAGTTGAGACCGACCGATAAGGTCATGGTCGCGGCCTTCGATCAGCGGCTTCGAATTCTCTCGGAACCTACGACCGAGAAATCGAAGCTATTCGCTGCTATCTACAAATCGCAGTTCGGAAGCGGCACTAGTATTTACGATGCAGTGGATTATGTTCTGGATATGGATATCGTGAACATTCCCGGTCGAAAGGCCGTCGTCATGTTCACGGACGGTGTTGATACCACGTCGCGGCGTGCAAGCTTTGAAAGCACGGTCACCGGTGTTGAGGAGGTCGACGCGCTCTTTTATCCGATCCGCTACGATACGCGACGCGGCGGCGACAGCGCGGCGTCGGCCTTCCAAACATCGACGGGCTTGATGGTCCAACTCGCACGCGGAACCAGTGAAGGGGAATACGTTCGCGGAAAAGCCTATCTGGAAACGCTCGCTGCAAACAGCGGCGGCCGCATATTCGAAGCAGATACGACTGCGAATCTGGAAGCGGCATTTGCGGGCGTCGCCGAAGAGCTTCGACGGCAGTATTCGATCGGGTACTACGCGACCGAAGACGGCAAGCCCGGTGACCGAAAACGGATAAAGATCCAGGTCTCACGACCGCCGCGTGCCGTCGTCCGAGCAAAAACGAACTACGTCGTAAAGCAGAAAGAGGAACCGCCCGCCGCGGGCACGCCTCCTTCAGGCACGGTCAATTAAATTCTTCGAGCTGAAGGTGGACGCATGGTTTCTTGTCATCGAAGGTGACGCCGTATTAGAGCCCAGGGTTGAGCGAGCGTCGAGCCGAAACCGTCGGAAGAATCGACGTAGTTTCCGTCACTGAAAGCGACCAGCAACTGCGAAAGGTCGATCTGCCAACCCGTGGATCTGGCTTTCAGCGAGCAATTCCATTTCGATCATCCCCGCGTCTCGGCGTCTCTGCCGTACATCACTTTCGACCAACTTACCGATTGCTTGACTTGCCCGATTTCGGAAAGTATATTCGGAACTTCGGCCTGCAGGCAGAGGCCACCCTAGCTCAGTTGGTAGAGCATTCGATTCGTAATCGAAAGGTCGTCGGTTCAAATCCGACGGGTGGCTCCAGTAGAACACAAAAGGGCCAGACGTCTCACAGCGTCTGGCCCTTCGTCTTTGGCGTACACCGAATGTCTTTTTAGACCTTTCTAGAACTTTGTATAATCCGGACGCTGATCCTCGATCGGATAGTCCGGAAGTTCACCAAATTCTTCCGCAGTTATTTTTTCAAACTTTATATTCACAGCTTCCAGAAAATTCGTGTAGTTAGGGGTGGCCTCCACCAGCTTTAACTGGAGACCGTTCAAATCTGGCGCGAAGTGAGTCTCCGTGTATGTGCTGTCGTCAAACGCGTCCCGAGTAACTATAGTTCTAAAACTTAGGAGGGAATCCTCCTTGAGGAAGTTGGGGGCTTTTGCAAAAGCCTCTGCCGAAAACAGAGGAGGCGGACCGGGACGGTCGGCAACCAGCAGAAGCTTCTTGTAGCGTTCGCTGACTTTGAAGAGTCCCTTTCCATTTATCGCATACTGAACTCGCGTCCGCTGGGCACCGTTTTCATCGAGATCTGTGATGATCTCTTTCCACGAGCCGTCGGCCCTGATCAATCTGACTATCTGTTTGGCAAGTTGTTCGGGCTGTTCACCGGTTTTTAAGATAGTAAACTGCTTGTACGTGACCTTTACATCCTTATTGAACCCGGCAGATTCATTAGGAGCATAGGTGAATGCCAGAAAAAGCAGTCCGACCGCAACAAAAAGAATTGAGAGTTTGTGCAAGTTGTTCATATAGGCCTCATGAGAGAAACTGCTGTTAATTGAATCACCACGCATCGCAGTTTAGGTCGCACTGCTTCGCATGGGTGTAGTTATCGGGATAATGCAGGCAATAGCCCGACAGCCGTTTGCAACAGCTAACCATCAGCCCACACGCGCAAAACTCGCTAGGAAAGCAAGTGGTGTATTCTACATAGAAAGAACAGGATGGGGCTTGACTACAGGTAGGCTGAAGTGCCGGCTTTGCCTGGATTGTGAAATGGAAATTTGCAATCCCGACTATCATGAAGAGAAAGCTGAAAAGTGTAAGTACGAACCTCTTCCTGGGGGAACTGCTCATACAGTTTGCTCCTTTGTCTGAGATCGGAGGTAAGGCGACCGCGATTCTATACTATTTCCTTAATCTTGTCTATATTTTTCCCCTTCACGGCGCTAAACACGAGTAGTGATTTTTCTTATCCCATCTTGGCCTATAGCAGGGCCAAACTCTCTCAAACCAATAAATAGACTGCTAGAAAATCCCAATTTTGCGGCGAAAGTAAGGTTAAACTCCCCCCTATATATAAAAGAGTAGTAATGGGGGGCAAAATCACTCTTTTGAGGGACCCCTTTTTCTAATAAAAATAGGCGCCATATTCCGATGTGGAAGTTTGAGCCTTCTTAGTTGGTACGGGTGCGGATTCGGAAAGGTATCTTGCAAGGATAAGACGCCAACATGTAACGCCGAGTTATACAGATACTGAGACTCGTATCCACGTTGAATACGTGGACGCAAAGTTTCGTCATCGAAAGGCGGTCAAACCGACGGGTGGCTCCATAACACTTCTCCGCCGCCAACACTTCTCCAAAAAACCAAAAATGGTGTACTCTTAGAGGCATTCAAAATCTGAGTGGTCGACTTACTGTTTTGGGGGTTCAGCTACTGTGGGGTTCTTGCGAGCAGCAATTGCTATCTGTATCTTCCTGTTTCCCGCGTCGAACTTTCTTGCCACCGACAACAGCTTCAAGCTTGATTTCAATGGCGACGGCACAACCGACATTGCGTTGTACCGTGAGGGCTCCCGTTCGCCGGATGTAGCACCACAGCCTTCTTACTGGTGGGTGCTCAATCCACGCAACGGCGAGATCACGCAGTATCGCTGGGGACGTACGCTGGATATCCCCGCGCCTGCGGATTACGACGCGGATGGCAAAACGGATCTCGCGATCTATCGATGGTGGGATTTCCAGACCGGTGACACCAACGAATGGTGGATCGGCAAGAGCTCCGATGACAGCCACCAAGTGATCCTCTCGTATGAGCTGGGCTATACGAAGTTCAATCGAAACTATCTTGGCGACGCAAAGGCCGAGATCGGCCAGCTCTACCAGATCGACGTCAGCCAGACCCCGGGCGAGAACTGCTTCATCAGTGTGTTCTTTATCGCCGACCTGCAAGGCAACCAGCTTCGAAAGACGATCGGCGATCAGTGCAACGTCAACCCGACACCTGTGCCGGGCGATTACAACAACGACGGCCGAAGCGAGATCGCGACGTTCTCGAACCGGACGTTCAAAGTATGGCTCCCGCCGTACAGCGCCGGGTTCACACCGCCTGACATCATCCAGCAGCTCGACGTCGATATTCCAGTTCCCGGTGATTACGAGGGCGACGGTAAGACGGATTTCGCCGGCGTAAAGAACGTGAACGGACGTTTGTTGTGGCGGATCAAGCAGAGCAGCACCGGAAATATTATCGAGGCGAGCTTCGGCTTCACCGGTGACAAACCCGT
>CAMLKY010000142.1 GCA_946480545.1 uncultured Acidobacteriota bacterium | reverse complement strand
GCTGTCCACCAGAACGATGAGCTTGCCCTTGAAGATACCTCCACCGCGCGACTTGGCGATGCTCGGGTCCATCTTTTTCCGGCCTTTCAATTCAGCAACTTTTATGTCCTTGTCAAAAAAATTGCCGACGAGTTTTTCCATCGTTTCGACGTACCCGCCGCCGTTCCCGCGGAGATCGAGAATCAGTGCATCACCATCTTTCGGTCTGGCCATCATGCTGTTGATCAGGCCGGGATCGATGCCGAACGACGGCATTCTCCAAATAGTGATCCCCGGCATTGATACGAAACGGTTCTCATCATTCTCGGGCTCGTAAAAATCGTTAAAGAGTCTAAAAATGGACGAGAGCGTTACGCTACGCGGCTGATGTTTGATCTCCGACATGACGGTGAGTTCACGCGGAGCCGTTTCGCCCGGACTCAGCACCGTAAGCTGCATCTTGTCGCGCTTGCTCAGGAGGTTGTAATAGTAATTGATCTTCCAGAGCTCCTTTTTCGACGGTCGAAAGCCGCCGATCGCAACGACCTGATCGCCGATCTTGACGCCCTTGGCCTCGGCATCGCTCTTCGGTTTTACCTGGGTGATGAACACCTTGTCGCCGATCGCCTGCATCCGCCATCCGTACTCAACAGCAAGATTCGTCGACGGAGGAATGAAGAACAGATGAGAGTCGTCGAAATCGATCAACGTCTGCGCGATCACCGCCAGTGCCTGAGTGCTGGTGGTAGCCTTCGCAAGTTTTTCTTCAGCTTGTTTGAATCGGGCGTCGAGATCGATACCGTGATAATTCGAGTCGTAATACTTGTCGCGCACATCGGCCTTGACGATCTTGAGCATGTCTTTCATGCGGTCGCGATCGATCCGGTCGAGGGTTTGGGACAAACCGGCATTTACGAACAAAAGCAGAAAGGCGAAAATAGCCGAACCACTCGCCAGCAGTTTATAGAGCGCCGTGTTTTTCATAGAATGGGTGGCGCGGGAGAAGTCCTTTGATTCACCATCAGCCTCCCTGGTTGGACAGAAACAGCATCAATCTAGGCTGTTTTGCCGTCAAAAAGCAACTATGGTATCTTCCGACTTACGACCCTGACAGATCATCAGTTAATGCAATCTAAGAGTGTACTTGTTACAGGCGGAGCCGGATTTATCGGCTCGCATCTGGTTGATACTTTGCTCGGTGAAGGGAGTTGGCGCGTCACTGTCGTTGACGACCTGAACGATTTCTACTCGCCCGACGTGAAGCGCGCGAACGTTCACGACGCGCTGCTAAATCCTGGGTTCGAGCTCGTCGAGCTGGACATCCGCGACCCGGCGAAACTGCGTGACGTCTTCGACCGCAGTGAATTCGACTGCATCGTACATCTCGCTGCCCGGGCCGGGGTCAGGCCTTCGTTGAGGGAGCCGAAGCTCTACGCCGAGACCAACATCAACGGCACGCTCAACCTGCTCGAGCTTGCGCGCGATTACGAAGTGAAGCAATTCGTTTTCGGATCGTCGTCGAGCGTCTATGGCATCAATTCAAAGGTCCCATTTTCGGAAGACGACCCGATTCATCAGCCCATCTCCCCGTACGCCGCGACGAAGGCCGCCGGCGAGTTTCTCTGCCACACATATTCGCACCTCTACAATATTCGAACAGTCTGCCTGAGATTCTTTACCGTCTACGGCGCGCGGCAGCGTCCGGATCTTGCGATCCATAAGTTCTCGCGACTTATCACCGAAGGGAAACCCATTCAGATCTTCGGCGACGGCGACACACGCCGCGACTATACATACATCGACGACATAATCCAGGGCGTCCGGGCGGCGATGGATTACGAGGCATCGATGCACGAGGTCTTTAATCTCGGCGAATCGGAGACGACGGAGCTTACCCGTCTTGTCGAGCTGATCGAGAATGGTCTGGGCATGAAAGCGGTGATCGATCGGCAGCCGATGCAGCCGGGCGACGTGCCGGTTACCTATGCAGATATTTCGAAGGCCAGACGTCTCCTGAATTACAGGCCTACAACGAAAATCGATGAAGGGATCCCTAAGTTTGTCGAATGGTTTCTGAAGAAGAACCGGGATCTTCGCGTAGAAGTTTGACGATGCGTCAGGAAAGCTGCGTATGAACGATACTGCCTACACCCTCGCTACATATCGAGTGAAGAACGGCCGCGAAGATGACTTTATTTCCGTATGGAACGAGCTTGCGGAGACATTCGTGAACCTGCCGAATCCACCCATCGCCGGCACCCTGATCAGGAGTCTTGCTGATCGGTCGCTGTTCTATTCTTTCGGGCCATGGCGGTCGCATGACGACATCGCGGCGATGCGGGCGAATCCTGCGGCCGGTGCGATGTTCGGGAAACTCCGGGAGCTGTGCGATGAGCTCACACCGGGTAATTATGAGGTGATACGCCACATTGATGTCAGCGAATTCAAAGGCGGCGCTTAACTCCAGCGGAAAACGCGCTTCATCACGGGCATGAGCCTATGCCCGGTCACCGTTTCGCGAAAGAAGACTTCATGCTCAAGTTCGACGCGGGCCATATCCAACAGGTCGTCGACACATTCATCCATCTCCAGTTCTTTCGCAAAGCGAGCGGCGTCCTCATACTCGACCACATTACCGCTCTCCAGACGCCCGGCGAAATACATCGGCATGAACCATCCTGAGATGTGACAGCTCGCACCGAGCACCCGTCCGATCGTCCAGAAAACCATCTCACGAGTGCGGCGCGGGCCGGCGCCAAGCTTTGCGAGCCAATGCCCGACACGCTCGCGATGGTCCCACTCCTCGGCCTCGATCTGCCGTATCTTCTCTTTTTCGTTTGATGGCTTGAGCGACTTCCAGTGTCCGCGGTAGGCGAACGCCGCGGCGACCTCACCTGAGTAGGCGTTCTGAAGAATACGAATGAGATGTTTGCGTGCGTCGTTACTCAAACCGGATTTGTCGAGGGGAATTGTAACCTAAGATTCTCGGTTTCGAAGACTCCGAAAGGTGATCGAGTATCGAAGTGTATCGACTGGCGGGATGCTGTGTTCCCACTCCGTTCGGACGGTTCCGCGAAGCAGGTATATCGAACGCGGCTCGAGCGTGAGTGTATAGCGTTCCCAGGCGGCGGCCGTCCGGCGTCGCAAGCGGAACTGGCACGATGAACCGAGCGATACGCCAACGATGTCTTCAAATACATCTTTGTCCCGATGCCACCCGATCGGAGTGCCGGGGCTGTATTCGGTAACGAGAACGTGAGGGAAGTCGGAGGCCTTCAGCCCGGCATATGCTGCAGCGGCTTCGCGGGCCGGCAGAAGGAACTCGGGGATCGCGTGCGTTGAATTCAGCGAAGCGTCAGCGAAGTCGTAATGCCAGCCGAATGAGATAACTCGCCGACGTCCAAGATAACCGTGAAATTCGAATTCCTTGAGAGGGAGCTTTTCGATGTGATGAATGAGATCGTTTTCGTGCTCGGGCAGGATGACCTCTTCGTCGTAGCGAAACCCTTCGGGCGGTGAAGTGACTTTGACGGATTTCTTTCGTGAGGACATCGGGTCGGAGGAGTGGCGTGCCTGATCAGATTACTCAGTCGATGATTGGTCTTCCTTTGTGTATCTTTGTGTGACTTAGTGGTTTCAGTCGTTGTGCTTCTAAGACTGAAACCACCAACGCCCACGAAAGAGCACGAACAAACAACTTGCGACAACTCTGGATCGAGGGACTCGCTAGACTTCCGAAACTCCTCGATTTTTGAGATCCGATCTTCGCAAGACTCGAAAGAACGTTACAGAGCTCGGCAAATCTCGGTTTGCCACGGGGTCGAGGTCACACGTTCGACGTCTTTCTTTACGTCCGAATACTTCCAGCCGTCTCTCTGCAGGATCGCTCCGTCCGAAAACTCGATCCGATTCACGCGAACCTGCTCATTGAAAAGCTTCTCCGTTGTCTTTGCGAGGCTGTCGACCGCGATCGAATCGCTCGGACCGAGCGTGCTGAATACAGACAGCTCCCGTTTCTCGCCGTCCTTTAGCTTTGCGGCACATAGGAATTGGCGCCGCACGACATTCGTCGGTCGGGCGATCTCGGTGAACTGATACTCCCAGAAGATAACCTGGATCGCCCGCCCGGTGTCGTTTCTAAACAAGGCTACGTATTCGAACCCGGCCTTGTCATCCGGCTGAGGCGTGCGCGATTCCTGCACCGCTCGTTCCATGGCTGCACTCCGGCCTTCGATGCTCGCCTCGTACGGATCCATCGGATTGTCAGTTCGCTGCTCGCGCGCCTTGCGCTGGAAATACTTATTCTCGGCGATCATCGGCTTGGCGGGGACTATTGCATCGACGCTTTGTTTAGGAGCCTTAATGAAGGCCCTTTGCCAGCTCGCTTTGAGGATCGGGACGGGCTCCTGCCCGACTGCGGGAGACGCGAGCAAGACCGCGAGAATGGATAGGTAAAACGCGACACGCATTGTTTAGTCCTCCGACACTAATGCGATGACCAGGGATCGGATTTCATCGCCCAAACACTGTCCTGATATTTGTCCTTGAAGGTCGATGCTACGCCAGCTAGCTCGCCGCCCTCGTGCGAAGCCGAGTAACGACTGACACCCCGGTAATAAACGGCCTCGGGTGCAAATGAGGAATTCGGCAACGCGGCCGTACCGCCGTTCGGCCTCCGCCCAGTCTTTCTTCATAAACGCGACACGTGCGAGTCCCATTTCGAGGAACGCGCGGAACTCGTCAGTAGAAAGATACCCCTCCAGCCGGGAGCGTTCCTTGCCGTCCGGGTCCATGACCAGGACCGTCGGCGTCCACACGGCGTCAAAGCGATGAAAGTTTCTCGGGTTCTCCTTGATGTGCACGCTTAGCGGTACAAAGCTCTCGTTGATGAAAGAAGACACGTCGTCGTCGCGGTAAGACTCGGCCTCCAGCCGAACGCAAGCCCCTCAACCAGGTGCCGCGCTGAAGTCGACGAGCAACGGCTTCTTTTCTTCCTTGGCCCTGTTCAAAGCCTCATCCGCATCCTTGATCCAGTTGACGGACATTTCGTGCACCTCCAGAAAATTTAAGATGAATTCATGATATCAGGCGGTGCAAGAGGGTATTGTATTCGGGAGCGCTGATCCGACTTAGGGCTAAATGAGATCGTTCACCACCGCGCGACCCGTGCCGAGAAGCTTAGATGGAGACGTCATGAGCGGATTGAGCAAGCCCTGAACGACCGGCCCGAGAGTTTCGCGGGCTGCCTTCATATCTTCCTCGGTCTGCCAGAGCGTAACGCTTAGATATCGACCGTCCCCGATGTTGACGATGACCGTCCCTTTATATCCGGGCTGGTCGCTATGGGCCCGATGGAACTCCTGAAACCTCGGGTGTTCCGATAGATCAAGATCACTTGGGTATGTATTCTCTCTGAAAACTGCGTACATAGTTGAACCTCCCTGATTGTTAGGGCGTGCGGTGACGTCCATCATCGCCTCACGCTCAACAACAGAGACGGGTACGCATTAGATGTTGTGACAGCCGGTCGGGTTCATGTCACACACGATGAGCTAGTCGTCGATCGGCTCCTTACCCGCGATCGCATCCTGCATTGCCTGGATCTCTTGCGGGGAGTGTCCTTGCCAGTCGAGGTGTTCGCCAACAACACGCAGCGGATCGTTCGATCTATATGACCTGGTGGGATTGCCTGGATACTTCTGGTCGGTAACATTCGGGTCATCGATGAACGGGCCGGTAGGTTCGACTATGTAGATCCGGGCCGCGCCCTCGCCTTTGGCCAGTTCTGCACCCCACGTGGCGGCGAATATGGTGCCCGTGAAATAAACCCACGGTGACCGTCTGTCGGTGTAGTTGGATGAATGGCCGGGACCGATCATGTCCCCCGGCTTCAGGTCGGCCTTCGTTCCGTGATAGAAGAGCGTCTCGTTCGGCGGGGTCTGTCCGAGCTCGGCTTGCAGTTTATCGAGATTCTGTTCGTTGGCCGGAACGACTATCTTCTCGATCCTTCGAGCAACTTCCGGATCGTCGATGTGCTGCGACCACGAAACTATTGAACCCGAAACTGTCGGTAGCAGATCGATCGTCAGACGATAAAGCGGCTGCG
>CAMLKY010000141.1 GCA_946480545.1 uncultured Acidobacteriota bacterium | reverse complement strand
TCCTGATCGCAGCGGCGCTTGCGATGTTCGGACTCCTGGCGCGCCGAGGCAGCGACCTTGCGTTCGTCGTTGGTATATTCCTCTACGTTATCGATGCGTTCTTATCTATCGGATTGCGCGATTTTTGGGGATTTGGCGTGCACTTGATCGGACTTTTCTTTCTTGGGAAAGGACTGCTCGCGAGCCGCCACATTCGCGAGAACGCTGTGTCTATCTAGTCTGTTACGCTGCTGAAGGGTCTCGGACGACCGCGATGAAGGGAAGATTTCGATATCGCCCGGCGGCGTCCAGACCATAACCCACAAGAAACCGGTTCGGTACCACGAAGCCCGTGTAATCGATCACAAGCTCCTTTTTGATTCGAGGCTCAGGCTTGTCCAGGAAGCTTGCGAGCTTTATCGATCGCGCCCCGCGGGATGTAAGGATCTCGAGAAGGCGGGACAGCGTTAGGCCGGTATCGACAATATCCTCGACGACAACCACGTCCTTTCCACGGATCGGATTACTCAGATCTTTCAGGATCTCCACATCGCCGGTCGAGACCGTTCCGTCCTTATAGCTCGAGACCGACATAAAATCGATAGTAAGCTGCAGATCGATCTCGCGCATGAGATCGGCCATAAAAACGCATGAGCCCTTTAATACGCCGACGAGCACCAGGTCGCGGTCGCGATAGTCCTCGGTGATCTGCTTCCCAAGCTCCCGGATCCGTTCGCGGATCTGGTCTTCGGTGTAGAGCGTCTCGAGGTTGGGGTTGGTGAATTCAGTAACTTCGACCTGTGGCGATTCTGCTGACATAATCCGGGGTGTCTACGAGTTTTAGAAATACTATTCAAACAAACTATAATTTACAAGCCGCCTCGTGTTGAGGCTGCGTCCGCCCGCTGTATGTCAACTGAATCACAGAACGCGAGAGACCGGGTCCGTGCGATGGTGCGTGAGATCCTGGATACGGTACCCGTCGAAAGCGAGCCAAAGTCGGCCGATCAGAAGCCCGAGCACGTTCTTGTGAACTCGCTACGCGATAAAGCGGAGCGTGAATATGATCGCGACGAGTCGGCGAAATCCCTTATCACCGAGGATGACCTGCGAGGGCTTGAGCCAGGATCGCGGGTCAGGGTTTCAGAAACCGCGCGATTTACGCCGCTCGCGGATGATCTGGTTCGCGAACGGCAACTCGTGCTCATTAAGAAGAAGCCGCGGACGGACGGGATCAAGGTCCGCTCCGTAGGCGTCGGTTCCGACCACGGCGGGTATCCGATGAAGGAGCAGCTCAAGACATTCCTCGAGCAGCTTGGCCTGCAGGTCAGGGATTTTGGAACGAACTCAACCGACGCGGTCGACTACCCGGATTTCGCACAAGCGGTGGCGCGTTCTGTAGCCGCAAAGCACGTCGATGTCGGGATCGTCGTTGACGGAGCAGGTATCGGAAGCGCAATGGCGGCCAACAAGGTGACGGGCGTCCGCGCGGCAGCTTGTTATTCGGCTGCACTTGCACGCAATTCGCGCGAGCACAACGGTGCGAACGTCTTGACCCTGGGGAGCGGTCAAAACTCGTTCGAAGACGTAAAGGAGATTGTTCGCGCGTTCGTGACCACGGAAATATCCGAAGAGCGCCACAAGCGTCGCGTGGCCAAGATCGATGCGATCGAAAAGGAAAATAAAAGGTGATAACATCGGCCCGTCCTATGAACCGAAACGGCAATTACGATCGATTAGTTGAACAGATCACCGACCTTGTCCTTACCAGGCTTGGCGAGCCGGAAGTGTGTCCCACCTTTTGTCGTGCCGATGTCGAGCGGATCGTGGACGCGGGTGCCGAGCGGATCGGGATCGTTCTCGGTGAGACGGCGACTGCACATGATTGGGCTGCCCTGATCGACCACACGCTGCTCAAACCGGAAGCGAGCGAATCCGACATCCGAAAGCTTTGCGATGAGGCTGCGCAGTTCGGGTTTGCATCGGTCTGCGTTAATCCGGGCTGGGTAAAGACGGCAGTAAGCTTTCTCAAAGGCTCAGGTGTACCGGTCTGCACCGTCATCGGCTTTCCACTGGGGGCATGGAGGAGGTGCTGGCCGGATGTGAAGGCATACGAGGCCCGTCGTTCGATATTCAACGGGGCCCGCGAGGTCGACATGGTGATCAACATCGGCGCCCTGAAATCCGGTGACGATTGTGCGGTCGAAGACGATATCCGGGCGGTCGTGGACGCAGCTCACGAGAACGGTGTTTTGTGTAAGGTCATTATCGAGACCGCATTGCTGACCGATGAGGAGAAGGTCCGAGCCTGTCTCGCAGCGAAGAACGCGGGTGCTGATTTCGTTAAGACCTCGACTGGGTTTTCGAAGGGCGGAGCGACGGTGGACGATATTGCCCTGATGCGGCGGACGGTCGGAAAAGCGCTCGGCGTCAAGGCGTCGGGTGGCGTGAAGGGAATCGATGACGCGCGTGCGATGTTCGAAGCAGGCGCGACCAGGATCGGTGCATCTGTCGGTGTGAAGATCGCGCAGGAAGCACAGGGCATGAAGCCCGCTTCGTCAGCTTCCGCTTATTAAAAAAGCACCCGCCGGATGACGGGTGCTTGTTCACTCACCTCTTTCGGAGACTTACCTCACTACCTGTTTCAGGCTGAAGTTGTAGATGATCGTTCCCCGGCCTTTGATCGGCTTTCCGTTAAAGAGCGCGGGTTTGAACTTCGAGCGTGCTGCGGCATCCTCAGCTGAAGACCTTAGCATCTGATGGCCCTGGGTGGCCTTCGCCGAGGTGACCTCACCTTCTTCGTCAATCTCTACCTCCACAGTCACGCGGCCCTCGACGTTCGCGCGGTGCGCGACTGGAGAATATATAGGCGTGACCATCCGCACAGCATCGGCGCTCGTAAGGTTGCCGAGGTTGATGAACGGTGGCGGTGCTCGTCTGGCCGCTTCAGCCGCGGCGGCCGCGATCTCATCATCCTGAAGCCGTTTCAGGCTCGTTCGCGCCGCTTCGTTTGTAGGTTCGAGGTCCAGAACCTTCTGATAGTCGGCCATCGCCTTCTTCGGTTCGCCGAGCCGTTCATAAGAGACCGCACGATTCAGAAACGCCGCGGAATCTTTCGGATTCAACTCGACAACTTTGTCAAAATCCTTCACCGAAAGATCGTATGACTTGAGGCTAAAATGCGTCCGGCCACGATTCAGGTACGCAGCGGCATTGTCGCCCTTCATCTCCAGCGATTTATTGTAATCGGCCAGCGCCAGGGTGAATTCGCCTTTGCCCGCATTCTGGTCCGCACGCGTCTGGTAGAAACTAAAATCGGGCGGCGTCGGAGTTGGGATTGGAGTGGCGACCGGCTTCACAACGGCTGGCGTAGGAGACGGCTTGACGACGGGTGACTTCTCGCGAATAGCGGCGATGAGTACGGGCGAAGCGCCAGTCGTCTCGAGCTCTTTCTCGATCTCCGGCGTCATCGCGAACGTGACTCCGCGTTGGCGGACGGCATCGGTCAGGATCGTATTTCGCTCGGGCAGTGAGACCTTTTTCGAGCGCAGGCCGATGAGAAGATCAGCGAGACTAAGCTGCGGCGTCTGTGCGATCGTATAAGTTCCAAGCAGCAGGATTGCGAACAATCCAACGAAAGCAGAAAAGGTACGGCTGGATATTTTCGGGGATGAGTTGGCGAGTTTCATAGCTTTTTTCTTGTTAAGTGGCAGGGTTTTGATGTGGGCGCGATGGCGACATAGGTGCCCTTCGCACTTACATCGCTAGTTATCGTTGATCAGATCATCGACCGTTACGGCCTTCTTCTTTTCAGCTTGTGGTTTCGGAGCCTCGGCTTTCTTCGGCTTCGCTGCGGCGGGATTGGCCTTCGCTGCATTCAGAGATTCTTCCGAAGCCGGGTCTGTAGGGACAGTAGCGGTTTCCGGCTGAGCTTCGGTTGACGTCGATACGATCGGATCGGCGGCCGCGGGCTCGGGCTGTGCAACGGCTGGCTCGCTGGCCTGTACGGGCACCGGCTGAGGCTTCGGCGGTTCGGAAGACCCTGACATCACGAACCAGCCTCCGACACCGAGAACGATAACCAACACGATCGCTCCGGCTATTGCCGGCATCGGCAGCGAGAAGCCGGGCTTCTCGGGAATCGAGAAGATCTCGTCATCCTCCTCCGCGGCATCGACGGGTGCCAGGTCGACTGGTGAGTCGATTACCTGGACATCGGGCGCAACGGTCAGCTCCTCATCTTCTTCAAGTACCGCGACGCCACCGCTTGTGTGTATAGCTTCGGCCTTCTCCAGTTCTTCAAGTACAGCCGCTAATTCCGCTTCGTCAACGTCGGGCGTCTCGCGATATGCCATGACCTCGGCGGAGACTGGGATCTCTAACAGATCTTCGGCAGCCTTCGCTTTAGCGGCGGACTTTTCGGCTTCTGCAGCCTCGGCCTTACGGCGCTCCGCTTCAGCAGCTTCACGTCGAAGCTGCTCGGCCTGCTCCTTTTCCTTTCGAAGACGCTCAGCAGTCTGCCGTTCGGCCTCTAGACGTTGTTCTTCTTCACGAGCTTTCCGTTCACGCAGCTCCTGCTCAGCCTGTTTCGCAGCCTCGGCAGCTTTCCTCTCTTCCTCTTCCTGCAAGGCAGCAAGCCGGATCAACTCAGCAGCTTCTTCCTGTTCGCGTGCTCCATCGTCCTCCTGCTCCTGGATCCGCGTCAGAGCGGTCTTCAGAACCTGTCGCATGATCAGGGCAGAGTCGTAGCGATTCTCGCGCTTGATCTCAAGAGCCTTCATCAGAACATCCGATATTTCGGCCGGGATCGTTGGATCTACCTTCGTTGGCTCGCGCAACGGGTCGGGCTTGCCTTCGTGAATATCGATCGACCGCTCGAGCGGATCGACAGGTTCCTCTCCGGTGATCAGAAAATACAGGGTTGCTCCGAGCGAATAGATATCGCTCCGTGCATCGAGCGGCTCTTTCAGGATCCGCTCGGATCTGTCGTCGTAACTATTGGTGATGACCTTCTGCGATGCCGCATCCAGCCCCGGCCATATCTGTTCCATCGGCGAGTAACGGAGCGCTGTCGTGTCTGTTTCGACCATCGAGACATCTCCATCGCCATTTCCAAGACCGGCTCCGAGAAGTTTCACTTTCCCGCTCGGGTCGAGTCTTAGGTTTTCGGGACGAATGTTCTTATGGACTATCGACGGCCGGTGGGTGTGAAGATGATTGAGAGCGTCGAGAAGTTCGTCGGCCCATGAAGTGACCTGAGCCAAGGAAAACGGTTTTTTGTTGCTGTTGAGCAACTGTCGCAGATCCGAGCCTTCGATCGATTCCATTACGAGATATTGTCTGTCGATCTCGGCGAAGTAGTCGTGAACATGAAGCAGCGATTCGTGCTCGATCTCGGTTAGAGCCTTCGCCTGATTGGCGAATGCGAGCTTGAGGGATTCCTGTTGCGAGACCGTGGTGACCCTATTCAGTCTGACGGGAATCTCGCGGACGATGACCTTGGTGTTCCGGACGGTATCGTAGGCTTCGAATACATTTCCGCTTCCGGCTGTACGTTCACCGACACGGTATCGTCCTTCCTGTAAAAGTTCGTTAGTCGCAGGCATATTTTCGTGGTGTGCTAGAGAAAAAGGTGAGCTGGTCTTGAGCCGGGTGCTGGCTGGTAACCACGAACCATTATATACATAATCGGTCAAAATGGAAGAGCTTTGTTGAAAATAATTCAACAATCGGCAAAATTGTCGGCCAGATTTCTGGAAATGGCTTTGAATAGAAAGTAAGGCACGAGTTGATTTGAATCCGGTTGGCTCGGACGGCGAACTCGTATTGGAAAGCTGATATCTCAGTTATCATAGGGTTCGAATGACACAACAGAAGGTCAAATCAAGTGAGATCACGCCGGAACGGATATTTTTGAGTCGCCGTAATCTTATTCGCGGCGGACTTATCGCAGCCACATCGGCTGCGACAGGGCTTACCTACAGGTTTTTCAATCCATCCCGCGAAGGGGGCACCCACGTTCAGGCGCTGCAGAATGTGATTCCGGCTCAGCATACTGGCGATGTTCCAAACGCGATTTAAGAGATCTCCAACTACAACAATTTTTAC
>CAMLKY010000140.1 GCA_946480545.1 uncultured Acidobacteriota bacterium | reverse complement strand
TATCCGCAGGAGATCGTGAAGAAAGGTGTCGCCGCCATCTCACCCGAAAAGGGCGAACGTGCGAGCATTCACCTCTCTTATGAAATGGTGACACTCTCACCCACCGCGGCCGAGGAGCTGGGATTCCAGCTCACCGACGAAGATCGCAACAAATCTTTTATCGAGATGAGCGGCCGGAAAGGGCTCGGCGTGAAGGCCGACGACCTGATAAACCGGCTCGAAGAGGATGCACTTGCCGAGGTCGAGAGCCGCCATCCCGAAACGCCTCAAGAAGAGAAGGTCGCGATCGCGCATCAGATCGCCGTGGGTGCGCTGCGGTATTTTCTGCTCAAGTTCACCCGAAACACCGTCATAGTCTTTGATTTCAAAGAAGCGCTTTCGTTCGAGGGCGAGACGGGGTGCTTTTGCCAATACTCGGCTGTCCGGGCTAATTCGATCTTTCGAAAACTCGCCGACTCAGGCGAGAATCTCGACGAGATCATTTCCGCAGTTTCCAAGCCTGAACGGACCGTCGGTTCTCTTTCAGGCGAAGACGGAAACGATATCTGGTCGATTCTGATGCTAGCATCCAGACTCGAGGAGACGGTGGCGCAGGCGGCCATTGCGAATGAACCCGCAATCCTGGCGAAATACACGTTCAATCTCGCGAAGGCATTCAACCTCTTCTATCACAATCACAAGATACTGCCTGAAAAAGACCCGGATAAGCGCGCCGTGCTGCTGTGGGTCGCGGATAAGGTCCGTGCGTCGATCACGGCTGCACTCGACACGATGGGGATCGAGGTCCCGCCGAAGATGTGATTGACACGATCAGCGGATTTCTGTTACAAGAATGTTCAATGACTTTTCACGAGACCATCACAGCTCAGAACCAGCGTGCCGAATTTGTGTGGCGCTGGCTTTCCGGCTGCGGCGGTCGACTGACGGGAAATTGATCCGTATTGTTATCTAATTTCCAGAGTTAAGTCTTTACGAACGCCGCCTATTAACCTCAGGCGGCGTTCTTGTTTTTGATGAACGACACGGCGAGCGCCAAACAGAAAGTCAGAATGATACCCGTCATCGAAACGATGCCGGCAGATCTTCTCACGCCCCTCAGCGTGTACCTGAAACTCTCGCGCGGCAGCGATCATTCTTTTCTTCTCGAGTCCGTTGAGGGCGGTGAGACGCTGGCTCGCTATTCGTTTGTCGGAGCTGATCCTCGAATGACCATTCGTGGTGACGGGAATTCCACTGATGTTGTCGTGGGCGACCACGGTTCCCAGTTCCCGGGTTCCGTCTTCGCGTTTCTCCGCGATCATTTTTCACGTTACGAACTTGTCCGGGTGGCAGAACAACCTCCCTTCGTCGGTGGTGCGATCGGAAACCTCGGGTTCGACTGCGCCGGCTGGTTCGAGCCGTCGCTCGCGCGGACCGAAAACCGGGAGATGGCGTCATTCATGTTCTTCGACTCGGTGATCGCATTCGACCATGCGAAGCAGGTCGTCAAGATCATCTCGCTGGTTGAGGACGATGGAACGCAGCAGGCGGTCGACCTCGCCGCGGGCAGAAATCGTGAGATCCGCGCCCGGCTGATAAACGACTCAGTCGAAGTTCCGCGCAATCTCGGCGTATCCGATGAAAAGACCGTCGCGTCGAATTGGTCGCGCGAAGATTTTGAGCGATCAGTCGACGAGATAAAGGAGCTCATCCTGCAGGGCGAGTGTTATCAGGTCGTGCTTTCACAATGCTTCTCACGACCGACGCTGGCTCACCCGGTTTCGATCTACCGTGCGATGCGTTCGCTAAACCCGTCACCATACATGTTTCTGCTTCGAACGGGCGAGCGAAGCATCATCGGTGCTTCGCCTGAGATGCTGGTCAGATCTTCGGGTCGCCGACTCGAGTACCGGCCCATCGCTGGGACGCGTCCGCGCGGAAGGTCGGTTGATGACGACAACAAGCTCGCGGACGATATGCGGGCAGATCGAAAAGAGGTTGCCGAGCACCTCATGCTCGTCGACCTGGGGAGGAACGACCTTGGCCGTGTTGCGAAGTACGGCACGGTCGAGGTTAACGGACTCATGAGCGTTGAGAAGTATTCGCACGTCCAGCATCTGGTGAGTTACCTGTCGGCCGAGCTTCGCGATGATCTGGACAGGTTCGACGCACTTGCCGCCTGCTTCCCTGCCGGCACCGTTTCCGGAGCGCCGAAGGTTCGCGCGATCGAGATCATTCAGAATATCGAGCCGGACCCGCGCGGCGTTTACGCGGGTGCCGTGGGCTACTTCGATTACGGCGGCAATATGGATACCTGCATCGCGATCCGCACGATGGTTTTGGAAAAGGGCGTCGCCCGCATCCAGGCCGGCGCCGGGATAGTGGCAGACTCTGTACCTGCATCCGAGTACAACGAGACCGTCAATAAGGCCCGCGCTCTTCTCAAGGCGATCGACCTCGCCGAGGAGGCCGAGTTGTGAATGTTCTAGACAACTACGCTGAACGGTTCGCCGCCGGACTGCAGCTCGATCAGTCTGACGCGGAGCCGTTGCTCGACGAGCTGATCGCGTCGACCGATGAAGCTCTTCTCGCACGGGTCTTTCGAGCGTGGAATTCTAAGGGTATCTCGGAAGACGAGATTTTCTATATTGCACGGATCATGCGCGACCGGTGCACTCGCATCAGCTCATCGCACGAAACGATAATCGATATCGTCGGAACGGGAGGCGGCCGCGCGAAAACTTTTAACGTCTCGACTGCTGCCGCATTCGTTGTCGCCGGTGCAGGCGTGCCAGTAGCGAAGCATGGCAACAAAGCGGCTACCAGCAATACCGGCAGTGCAGACGTTCTGGACGCTCTCGGGATAAGGCCGGATATTGCACCATCGAGGGCTGAAAAATGTCTCGACGAGATCGGCATCTGCTTTATGTTCGCTCCGAATTTTCACCGCCTGTCGCCGACACTCGCGAAGGTGCGCCGAGGACTCGGATTTCCGACTATCTTCAATTGTGTCGGTCCGCTGTGTAACCCCGCCGGAGCGCAGTATCAACTAGTCGGCGTATGGAGTCCCGAGCTTGTGCGTATCATCGGAGGAGCTTTGCAACGCCTTGGCACAACCCGCTCATGGGTCGTTCACGGCGAAGGCGGACTGGATGAGGTCTCCGTCACAGGCACTACGTCCGTCGCCGAAGCCACTTCGGATGCTGTTCGGACATTTGAGTTATCACCGAACGCGGGCGGCGGTACCGGTGATAGTTTTGCTGTCGGTTCAGCGGATGAAAGCGCTCGCATCATCTGTAGTGTTTTGTCGGGTCAGCTTGCCGGTTCATTCGCGGAAGAGATGGTCGTCGTAAACGCCGCGGCGGCGCTTCATATCGCGGGACGTGCGGGGGATGTCGAAGCCGGCCGGCATATTGCGCTCGAGAGTATAAAAAGTGGTGCGGCGATGAGAAAGTTAGCCTCACTCGCGGAGGCGGTTGCGTGATGACCATCCTCGACAAGATCTTCGAGCAAAAGAAACGGCGCGTTGCCGAGGCAAGGGCGCTGACTGATCTCGATGAGCTTATTCGGTTAGCGCTCGATGCCCGAATGTCATCGCCTGCGCGCGGATTCCGTGACGCATTGCTCGCGACCGGCTCAATTAACATCATCGCCGAGTTTAAGAAAGCATCGCCGTCGAAGGGCAACATCAATAACACCCTCTCGCCGGCTGAGACCTCCCGCGAATATGAAGAGGCCGGAGCACGTGCGATCTCGGTCCTGACAGAAGAAGATTTTTTCCAGGGCTCGCTGGATGATCTCCGACAGGTTCGCGAAGCGACGTCCTTACCCGTCCTTCGTAAGGATTTTATTTTCGACGAGTTTCAAATCTACGAAGCAGCAGCCGCCGGAGCCGATGCGATACTGCTGATCGTCGCTGCCTTGGATCGTGGTCAACTGTCACGGCTGCAGCGTGTGGCGCAGGATGAGCTGCGCATGGGTGTGTTAGTCGAGGTACATACCCGGGATGAGATGAAGGTCGCGCGTGAAATCGGAGCAACGCTGATTGGCGTAAACAATCGTGACCTTCGAAGCTTTGCGGTGTCGCTCGATGTGTCGCGTAATCTTGCGAGCGCCGCGCCGCCGGGCGTAACGCTCGTTTCGGAAAGTGGGATCACGTCTCGCGAGCAGATGCTTGAGCTCCGCTCGATCGGTTACTCGGCATTCCTTGTCGGCGAGACCCTTATGCGGGGCGAAAGTCCCGGCCAGAGCCTTCGGAACCTGATCAACGAACCACAAGGCGCGGAGCTTCTATGACGCATGTAAAGATATGCGGGATCACAAATCTTGAAGACGCCATTGTCGCGGTGAAATGCGGTGCGGATTCTCTCGGATTCAATTTCTACCAGAAGAGTCCGCGGTACATAGAACCTGGGTCCGTCGCGGATATCATGCGGAAGGTGCGGATTCTCAAATCAGGCGTATCGGCGGTAGGTGTCTTCGTGAACGAGCACCGCGAAAAGGCTTATGAAATCGCAGTCGGCTCCGAAATTGACGTATTTCAGTTGCACGGAGAAGAACCGCCTCAGTATGCCGAAGATCTGATCAACTGGCTCGGCCTTCCCGTGATCAAAGCAGTGCGGCTGGATCCGGGTTTTGATCCTACGACGCTGGACGAGTATCACGTCGACGGATTTCTGCTGGACGGGTTCTCAAACAACGCCCGCGGCGGCACCGGCATTCTTGCGGACTGGTCAAAGGCTAGGTCTGTCGTCGATCGGGGGCTGAAGATCTATCTCGCGGGTGGCTTGTCCGCGGACAATGTCTGCGAAGCGATCAAGGAGGTGCATCCGTTTGCCGTCGATGCGTGCAGTCTGCTCGAGAAAGAAAAGGGGCGGAAGGATCACGACAAAGTGAAGTTATTTATTGAGAAAGCAAAGGGGACCAATGACTGATTACGAACCGGACGAGCGCGGATACTGGGGCGAATATGGTGGGCGTTTCGTTCCCGAGACGCTCGTCGCCCCGCTTGATGAATTGACCGGAGCTTACCATGAGTTCCGCGATGACCCGGGTTTTCGGGCCGAGCTCGATTCCCTTCTGAAAGATTATTCGGGTCGCCCAACGCCTCTCACCTTTGCCAGGCGATTGACGGAAGACCTGGGCGGAGCGCGAATTTACCTGAAGCGAGAAGACCTGAACCACACTGGTGCTCACAAGATCAACAATTGCCTCGGCCAGATCCTGCTTGCACGTCGGATGGGAAAGACTCGGATCATCGCCGAGACCGGCGCCGGGCAACACGGGGTCGCGACGGCGACCGTGTGTGCACTGTTCGGGCTCGAATGCGTTGTCTACATGGGAACCGAAGATATGCGCCGGCAGGAGCTCAATGTGTTCCGGATGAGACTTCTCGGCGCAGAGGTCCGGGGTGTCGATTCGGGATCGTGCACGTTGAAAGATGCGATCAACGAGGCGCTGCGCGACTGGGTGACGAATATCGATTCTACGTATTACCTGCTCGGCTCCGCTCTCGGTCCGCATCCTTACCCCCTTATGGTGCGTGATTTCCAGAGCATCATCGGGCGCGAGGCACGCGAGCAGATCATCGAGAGAGAGTCGCGCCTTCCCGATTCTCTCATTGCCTGCGTCGGAGGCGGCTCAAACTCGATCGGACTGTTTCATGCGTGCCTTGACGACGTCGATGTAAAGATCATCGGGGTGGAGGCGGGCGGTACTGGCACCGGTCTGGGACAGCATGCTGCGCGATTCATGGCAGGAGGCGGAGTCGGAGTGCTGCAGGGAACGAAGAGTTATGTGCTCCAGGATGAGCACGGACAGATCGCCTCGACGCACTCGGTTTCTGCAGGCCTGGACTACGCCTCGATCGGGCCTGAGCATGCATATCTTCATGACACGGGGCGGGTCGAGTATGTTTCATGTTCGGATGCAGAAGCGCTCGGTGCGTTTCAATTGCTGTCCCGAACAGAAGGTATCATTCCGGCACTCGAGTCATCGCACGCGATCGCACATGCGGTGAAAGTAGCCGGCGGGATGAGCAAGGAGGCGATCGTGCTGGTAAATTTGTCGGGACGCGGCGACAAGGATGTCAGCACTGCTGCAGAGCTGATCGGA
>CAMLKY010000139.1 GCA_946480545.1 uncultured Acidobacteriota bacterium | reverse complement strand
CCTGGTTGAAGAGCATGAAGGCCTGGCCCTTGATCGGCCGCATCGCCCGGCCGGCCGCCTTTGCCTGTGGCTCCTTACGAGATTTTCGGAAAACGAAAACGCTCGAGCCGCCCGTTATATCGTCGGCTGCGACCAGGTCCTGCGGAAACACGAGAATGCTGGTCAGGTTGATAGAAAAAAGAATGACGGTGGAAGCGAGAGATCGAATAAGCGACTTGGTACGGGGCATGCCTTGACTCACCTCTTGAAAGAAATTACAGCCTTCTGGACGAAGGCCGCGGAAAGATTTTGCAATTAGCTGATCCCGACAAAAACCGGTTCCGGCTGTAGAAGTAGAGCGAACTGTTCCCTGACACCGCTCTGAATTTTCTCCTTGAGTGCGAGTATCTCCGCAGCCGTCGCGCCACCAAGATTCACGATCGCAAGCGAATGATTGGTCGAGATGCCGGCCCTCGCGAGTTGAAAACCCTTGTGAAAGCCCGACTGCTCGATCAGCCACGCCGCCGGTATCTTGACCTCGCCCTCGCCGGCGGGAAAGTTCGGGATCGTTGCATCGTGATAACGTTCGACGATCCAGTTGAAGTACTCAAGACTCACAATCGGATTCTTGAAGAACGACCCCGCGCTTCTGGAGTTCGGATCCGCCGCGTCGATGACCATAGATTTTGCGCGCCTGATCTTCAGAACCGTCTCGCGGACCTCGGTCAGGGTCGCACGCTTACCGTGAAGGTGCTCTCGAAGGTCCTTGTAGGCGATCTTTGCTTCGCCGCCCGGGGTAAGCCGGTAAGCGACGGCAAGGACGATATAGCGATCACGTTCCGTCGTATTGAAGATGCTCTTGCGGTACGAGAATCCGCAATCCCGGTTATCGAGCTCGACGATCGTTTTCGTCGACCGGTCGAAGCAGCGCACGGCGGTGATCGTCTCTGAAACCTCCTGCCCGTAGGCCCCGACATTCTGCACCGGCGTGCCGCCGACAAAACCGGGAATCCCGCTGAGGCATTCGACGCCGGCGAGATCTCTATCGACACAGACCTTCACAAACGGATCCCAATCTTCACCGGCGCCGGCTGTAACGCACGACTCGTCAAATTCGATCCCGCGGATCGCGACCTGGATCACGAGGCCGTCGAATCCGGCGTCGGACACGAGTACGTTGCTGCCTCCGCCTAGCACGAAAGTCTCGAGTCCCTCCACCGATGCATAGTCGAATGCCGCGGCGACATCCTCTTCGGAGGCAGCCCGGACAAAGAAACGTGCCGGGCCACCGACACCCAAAGTGGTCATCGGCGCGAGCGGCACGTCTCGTTGAATGTTAAGTGAATTTAGCGAAGTCACCTCGGATGCGAGCTTCGTTGGACCGTCGGCTTCAGCCTCGCAAAGCACCCTTGGTAATAAGTTGGAGCCGGGCCGTCAGGTCTCTTCTCCCAAGCCGTTTTACGTTGTCGTACGCTTTCTGGGCAGCGCCGAGGTTGCCGGCCTGAAACTCGGTTTCGGCCAGGTTGTAGTGAGCGATGACGTATTTATCGTCGCGGTCTATCGCCCTCCGGAATTGTGCCGCGGCGTCTTTGAAGTTGTTCTGTTTCCGATACGCGATCCCGAGCTCGTTTATCGCAAACACCCATTTCGGCTGCTTGGCGATGACGCGGCTGAACGCGTCGACCGCTCCGGGGTAGTCCCCGAGGTCGGTAAGCGTCATGCCCAGGTTGAGAAGCGGACCCTCGATATACTTCGGACTCGAGAATGCTGCTTTCTCAAGTGCAGCCTTTGCCTTCTCGAGCTTTATTCGCGCTTCGGCATCGCGCTTATTCGTGATGTCGTTCTTAGCCGCGTTGTAATAGGCCCAGCCGAGATTCGCTGTATCGACATTGTTATCCGTGATCGTCGAGGCCTTCTCGAGTGCACGCACAGCGACCTCCCAACGACACGGTATCGCTTTCGTGATATTGATCTCGCACTGCTTGGCGATCACGAATCCGATCTTGCTGTATATATCCGCCGCGTCGTCGCGGTTGTATGTCGAATCCCGCTCGATGAAGACCGTCGCCAGGTTGTACTTCGCTTCGGCTTCGTCGTACTTCGCCATCAGGCGATACGTATCGGCGAGACTTACGAGGACATCGATGTTGGTGTTCTGAAGACGCTCCGCCTGCTTTAGTGCGTCTACTGCTTCGGCGTAGTTTTCCAACTCAAAGTGCGCCGCGCCGAGTCCGAGAAGCGCCTCGAAGTAATTCGGCTTCAAAGCGATCGCTTTCTTGAAATCCTCAACCGCCTCTCGTTGCCTCTTCAAACGAATGAGCGATTCACCGGCGTAGTAGAACGCCTCGGCATAGGTCGGCTCGAGCGTCTTCGCACGGTTAAAGGCTACGAGCGCATCCTCGTTCCGATTCTGTGAATAGCGGATCAGCCCGAGAAAGTACTGCGTCTGGGCATCGTCCGGTGTTATAGCGAGGGCCTTCACCAGAAGATCCTCCGCCTTTGCGATCTCGCCCTGCTGGTAGTAGAGAATTCCCAGCGGCACATATATCTCGGTCAGGTCTTTGTCGTTGGCCAGAGCCTTTTCGTAGTTAAGGATCGCTTCTGGCTCCTTATCGAGCTCGGCAAAGACTTCCGCAAGGCCGAAATAGGCCGGCGAGTTGTTCGGGTTATAGCGAAGCGCTTCTTCGAACTTCTGTCGTGCGATAGTGAGATGATTCTGACCGGTCGCGGCAGACGCTCTCACGAGCACCTCGTTCCCTTCGAGTGCAAGCGATTCGCTCAGACCCGCCCGCGCCTTCTGGTTACGCGCGTCAAGCTGGATCGCTTCACGGAAAAAGTCAGTCGCGCGGCTGAACGCGTCGAGTTCCATGAAATACTCACCGACACCGGCGAAAATGACCGAAGCCTGTTCTTTCGGCATGGTTGGGATTTTCGGAATACGCGGGTCATCCTCGCGTACCGTCTCCGACCGGGTGCGCCGCGGGGCAACCTTTGCCAGCGTCACGTACTGACGATTGACCCGCTTTGCGGTCTCGATCCGCTGCGTCTTCGTTCGCACCGGGCGGGCCCTCACGACAGCGCGTTTTGGGGTGGAGCGCGCGGCGTTGCGAAAAACGAACACGCTCGAGCCGCCCGTCAGATCGCTCACCTGAACAAGGTCCTGGGATCGAGCCCCAAGAGCACCCATCAACATTGCGGCGAAAACTATAGTTGTCAGGATCGTACGTCTCATTGAAGTCTTCTGTTTCCCAAGGCTGCGCTCTTACCGGCTCATGTTCCCGCCGCGCACGCGGGAAATGAAATTCCTCACGGCCCTGAACGGATACATGTTTGCAAACTTGCGGTAATGATCGTTGTCCTGGAGCGAGTACAGGTAGCTCTGATGGCTGTTCACGAGCCGCTCAAAGATCGCGGGCTCGCGGTGCAAAGGAAAATCGCCGATCTCGACGACGAACACGATGCTCGGCAGGGTGTAAGCCTTATAGCGGTAGTTGTTCGCTTCCAGATACCGGACGCAATCGGCAAGGCCGTTGTAGGTTATCTGAGCATCATGGAAAGCGATACACCCGTTATCGTTCAGGACCTCGAGGCAAAACTTGAAATCGGAGAGCACCGCGGCGTCGGTGTGCTCGCCGTCGATAAAGCATAGATCGATGGCGTCCCTGACGACAGCCGGATCGATCGAACGCGAATCGCCGTCGATCGTCACGATCTTGTCCATCTTGTCAGCGGCGACCTCGCGAAGCTGCTCCAGCATTCGCTCGGTCGAATTGTTCAGATATGTGTAATCGAAGCCGCGAGCATCAGGCTGGCGCAGCGGACGTTTATCGATCGAATAGATCCGTTCGCAACGGTCGTCAACGAGATGAGGTTGGATGCTCCCGCCAAGGAACGAGCCGATCTCAAGATACTTATACCCGGGACGAAGGTTCCGGACGGCCAACTGTATAGCGAGGAACGATTGTTTGTCGTGATCGGTCGACTGGCTTGTGATCTTCTCAAAAAGTGAAAGGTCGAGGGCCGCGATCGCCTGTTCGAAGTTCGTCATAAAAAAAACAATATTACTATAACTCGAACTGTCGCGGCCCTCGTCAACATGCCCTACGGTCGGACGAACGCATTAGGTATCGCCACGTCCTCCGCAAGTCCCCAGTGATAGCCGGCGAATCCGGATGTGCTTCTCAACAGATACCAGGCTCCGGTCGATGGGCGGAATACTGCGACGTCCGCTTTTCCATCGCCGTCGTAGTCTGCCGGTACCGGCCGGTCTTCCGCGATCCCGAACGGCATGATCGTATGACCCAGGTCGCCCGATCTGAAGATATACCAACCACCATCCGAGGGCCGGTATACCGCGTGATCGGTCTTGCCGTCGCCATCGTAATCCGCCGGTGCCGGGACATCACCGTTCTGGCCCCAATGCGTCGCCCGGAAAACGCCGCCGGCTGAGCTGGCCGAGTACCACCAGTCTCCTGACGACGGTCTGAAGATGGCCTGGTCGGCTCTTCCGTCCCCGTCGAAATCACCGATCAACGGTTTGTCGCCAGCGAGTCCGAACACCATTGATATCTGCGGGCAGCGGAACGTCGCCGGGTTCGCCGCCAAGATGTGCGGCCCGAAGCTGTTGCGTTGAGCTGGTTAGATACCACCAGTCACCGGTGGACGGACGATAGATCGCAAGATCCGTCTTACCGTCGCCGTCAAAATCAGCCGGCACCGGGATATCGCCGATGACACCGAATGTCGGCTCGCCGTAGGGGATGCCGCTGCTGAAAAGCTGGTACCACTTGCCGCTCGACGGACGATAAACGGCGATGTCCGCCCGGCCGTCGCCTTCGAAATCGAACCGCACCTTCTGCTGCAAGGCAGGCACGTCGAGACGGGCGACGCCGAGCCTCGAAACGTTCTCGATCTGACTGAATGCTCCGACAACCATCACCTTGTTATCCGAGTAAGCTTCCGCCGCGAGAACCTGTTGGTTCGCTCCGATGGCGAGGAACGTCGGATCGTGTGTGCCGTTCGGTTTCAGTCTTGTCAGATGCGATCTGAGGGCGCCGCCGATCGCGGTGAACCGGCCACCGACCACCATACTTCCGTCAGGCTGCAGCACGAGTGTATTGATCCAGCCCTGATCGCTGTTGAATAACATGGGCGGTGCCGTGAAGCTTCCGTCGGCGCTGCCGTCATTATTTCTCCGCGACAGAACCGGCGTCGAGCCGCCGTTAATGAGGTACTTACCATCGGGCTGCCGCCACAACCCCTCAATGTTCGGTGCTCCAATTACATTCAGGCTCTCGTCGGTGGTTCCATTTGCCTCGAGTCTCGCAATATTAATTCGAGAGACTCCATTTACACCGTTGAATATACCTCCGATGACGATCTTTCCATTCGGCTCGACAAGTATTTTCTTGATTGTCGCGGACCCGATCACCGGGTTGAACGTTGCATCGAGCGAACCGTCGGACGCCAGTCGAGCAAGGCCAGTGCGCACGACGCCGTTGACCGTCGAGAAACTTCCCCCGATAAGGATCTTGCCATCCGGCTGAAGAGCCGCGCATAGCACGCTCCCACCCGGTACCGATACCGTGAAAGCTCCGTCGAGACTGCCATTCGAATTCAGTCGCACCACCGGTCCCGTTACCGCACTGTTATAGGTGTTGAATGGGCCGACCGCCAGAACCTTACCGTCGGGCAGGCCCAGGAACTGCTTGGGAAAGCTGTTGAAACCGGCACCCGGATCGAATGAAGTATCAAGCGTCCCGTCCGCGTTAACACGAGCAAACCTATTCCGCGCGACCCCGTTCATTGTTCCAAAGCCGCCGGCAAGAAGAACCTTTCCATCTGGGAGAACGCCCATGACGTCGATGCTGCCCGGCGCGCCCAGAACGGGAGTAAAGCTGGGATCGATGCTGCCGTTATCTAGCAGCCGTACCAACCGGGGCCCCGATGCGGTCTGGGCGAGGAATGTCGGCCGGTTCATCGGGTCGACCTGCCATACGTTCTTGATCGACGTTATCGTCGGATCGAGCACGAACGTGTCGTCAAGTGATCCGTTCGCATTCAGGCGTACGAGTGGACGGGTTATGGTCCCGCCCGAGGCCGAGTAAAGGATCTTCCCGTCCGGGAGCTG
>CAMLKY010000138.1 GCA_946480545.1 uncultured Acidobacteriota bacterium | reverse complement strand
TGTCGCGCCAGTGCGCCGCGCGCTCGAGAAGTTCCATTGACTGGTAATACTTCGCATCGGGCCGCACACGTCGATACAGCCGAGCGATCGTCTCCGTGTTGTGATTGAGAACGTCGGGCCGCGCCCGCAGGACGTTGTTGAGAGCGATCTCGTCGCCATTAAAGTCGGGGATCAGTACTTCGACCTTGCATTCCGGGTTGAGCTCGCGAACCTTCAGGATCGTCTCCGCCCAGTGCATCGATCCGCCATCAGCAAGATCGTCACGATTGACCGAAGTGATAACCGCGTGTTTGAGATCGAGATGGCGGACAGCCTCGGCGACGTGCGTCGGCTCCATCGGATCGAGGTCCATCGGCTTGCCCTTGTTGACAGCACAGAATCCGCAGTGGCGTGTGCACGTATCGCCCCCGAGCATGAATGTGGCGGTCTTATCCGTCCAGCATTCGAAGATGTTCGGACATTTCGCTTCCTGGCAGACCGTATGCAGATTCAGCCCGCTGATAAGGTCGAGCACGGCATTCTGGTTTCGCGGGTCGCCGAGCTTGATCTTCAGCCAGTCGGGCTTTTTCAGCCGTTCCCTCTGCTTACGGTTTAGAAACTTCTGGACCAGGACTTTCTCTTCGATCATAGTGACGGGTCTAGTTTACCATCTGGTACACGCAAGTTCACTTACTAGCGGGTTCGATCTCCGCGAGGTCTGCGGGCTCTGCGTGAGATCAGTTCTCACGCAGAGCTCGCAGAGCCCGCAGAGATGAGAACTAAGTTCGGATTTTACTAATTCGCCCGTCAAACCTGTGGTACTCTACCCCGCACAGTGTCCACGCTAGCCGAGAATGCCCGCTTTTCTCACTATCTGATCGTCTCCAAGCTCGGAGCAGGAGGGATGGGCGAAGTGTATCTCGCCAGAGATATCGAGCTCGAGCGGCGAGTCGCCCTAAAGATCCTGCCTGCAGGCCTCGAAGGAGACGAGGAGAACACCCGCCGGTTCATCCAGGAAGCCAAGGCTGCCTCGGCCCTGAATCATCCGAACATCATCACCATCTACGAAGTCGGGCGCTCCGAGGGGCTGCGGTATATCGCGACTGAGTATGTTCACGGCGAAACTCTGCGACAACGCCTCCGCCGCGAGCGCGTCGACGTGGAGCACGCGATCGAGATCGCTATTCAGATAGCTGCCGCGCTAAAAGCCGCTCACGAGCACGGGATCACGCATCGAGACATCAAGCCCGAGAACATCATGATCCGCGACGACGGTCTCGTGAAGATACTGGACTTCGGTCTCGCAAAGCTTCATGTCGTTGGGCCTCGCCCGGGTGACGTCGACGCGATCACACAGGTCCAGATAAATACCGAGCGAGGTATCGTCATGGGCACCGCACAATACCTGTCGCCCGAGCAGGCCCGCGGGCGCGACGTCGATAGCCGTACCGATATCTGGAGCCTCGGCGTCATCATGTACGAGATGCTTGCCGGAGCACGTCCCTTCGATGGCGAGTCGACGGCGGACGTACTTGCGGCGATCCTGAAATCGGAACCGCAAGCGATCGACGATCCGTCAGCAAGCGAGATGACCGAAGTCGTCGGCCGTGCCCTTCAAAAAGACGCGGATGAGCGATACCAGACCGCCGCCGAGCTTCTTGAAGACTTAAAGACGTTCAAAAGAGATCAGCTCCACCTATCCCTGCCGTCGGATCGTTCGGACAACAGGTCACCCGGTGAGACGCTGCCGACGATCAGGATCTCGGACCATCAGATACCTACGCTGAAGAACAAAGCCGTATCCGGAAGCATCGAAACGCCGGCACCGACTCCGGCCCGCACCTTTAGATCCAGAAATCTGATCCTGCTGTTGGGGTCGATCATATTGGTCGCCGCTGCGCTCGCGACCGCCGGGTACTATGCATTCAAGAAACCGGCTGCGCTGAATTCCGTGGCGGTACTTCCGTTCCAGAACGGGAGCGGCGATGCCGGGCTCGATTATCTTTCGGACGGGATCAGTGAAAGCATAATCGACCGTCTCACGCTGCTGCCGAATCTGAAGGTTATCGCGCGCACCTCATCGTTTTCTTTCCGGGGCAAGGACGACCTTGCGTCCGCGGCTAAGGCGCTCGGGGTACGTGCTGTCGTCACCGGTCGTGTGATCCAGCGCGGCGATCAGTTGCTTGTCCGCGTCGAACTTGTCGATGCACATGAGAACCGGCAGCTCTGGAGCCAGGTCTTTAGCCGCAGCATGGCCGAAGCCCAACTCGTTCAGGAAGAGATCTCGCTTGGAATTGCCGAACGTCTCAGAACTTTCGAGCCGAGCATTGGCCCCGGACAGACGACCGCTCGCGACCTCGTCAAACCGCGTGCATACGAGCAGCTTCTGCGTGGACGTTTTGCGCTGCGGCAGTACACGCCGGAGAGCACCCGACAGGCGATCGAGCTACGCCGAGCTCGCTTATGCATATCGCGTCCTCGGCGGAAATGCGTTCAGCGATCCGGCGGAGACGAACCCAAAGGCGCGAGCCGCGGCTGAGCGTGCATTACAGATCGACGAGAGCCTGGCGTTACCACACCTCGTCCTTGCGGAGATAGAACGCGACGGTTGGAACTGGAGTCGGGCGGAAGAACAGTACCAGCGTGCAAACGATCTCAATGCGAATCTGATGGAGGGGCATGAGGCGTATGCTGTTTACCTGAGCGTACTTCAACGCCATGACAGCGCGATCGCCGAGATCAAAAGGGCGACCGAGCTTGATCCTCTGCGGCTTCACACGCACGTAACGCTCGGCGCCGTTTATTACAACGCACGCCGCTACGCTGATGCGTCAAATTCTCTTCAGCACGCTCTGACGCTCGACAGGAACTCGCCGGTCGCGCACGCGTGGCTCGGGATGGTATACGCCGCGCGCGGTTCGTATCGTGACGCCATCGCCGAGTATCGACGCGCGATCGAGCTTGGCGACAACACGACGGCGACGAGGTGCTACTACGCCTCGTCACTCGCTAGAAACGGGCAGACGACCGAAGCCCGCGAAATACTTTCGCAGCTCCGCAACGGCGGCGAGTTCGTCTCGCCTGTCGCGCTCGCTGTTCTTCATACGAGCCTGGGCGAGAAAGACGCGGCGCTCGATCTGCTCGAGACGGCATTCGGCGCACGAGATCCGCAGATGCAGTATTTGAATGTCGAACCACACCTCGATGGTCTCCGCGACGAACAGAGATTTCAGGCACTGGTCGCCCGTGTCGGACTTTCGAGATAAGACTTCAAGGGTTTTAGGTAGATCCCCAAGATAGGAGAAAAACATGATTACAGCCCAGGCCGAACAATTGGCGTATCTTCATTGGCAGAGACGGACCGATCCGCCTTACTACGTAAACTCGACGGCGATCTCGGCGAATGGTGAGCGCGTAATAGCAGGAACCTTTTTCCACGTTTACGCCCCCCAGATGCCGATGCCTACCGTGCCCGCCACGGCGATGCCGAACGAATACGGAACATACTGTTTCAATCGCGCAGGCGAACAGCTCTGGGCCGACAAGTTCCAGGGCTACGAAGGCGTTTATACCGTCGCTATTTCGGGACAGGGGAATATCGCCGCCTCGGGCGGATGGTATTCGAGCTCGCCATTCCAGGGATTTGTTCGCATCTACGACGTCGATAATGGACCTGCAAACCTTCTCGACTACCGCCTCGGCGAGCGCGTGAATGCCATCGCGATATCGTCTGACGGATCGACGGTCGTAGCGGCCGCCGATAAGGTCTACCTTTTCCAGGCGACGAACGGAATATATCCATCCCAGCCGTCAGAGCTGACGCTGCTAGCGCCGCCTCCCGGATCCAAACGCCAAAACAGCGCCCAGGCAGTCTCGGTGACATCCGACGGACAGTGGATCCTGGTCGGAGATTATTTCGGCAATGTGTATCTGGTCGCGAATGCCAAAGGTTCGTTTCAGAAATCGTTTGTCTGGAACGATCATGCTGCGATGTCGACGATCCACGCCGTGGCGATGTCTCCGGATGGTCAGTGGTTCGCCGCTGCGGGAAGCGGCAGCACGGTCTACGTATTTAGTCTCAATTCGATGACGATGGGGCCGCCGACTACTGCCGGGTCATTAGCGATCGACACCGGCGGCCGGATCGGATGGCTTGCGATCACGGACGATGGCAAGAAGTTGGCCGCGATCGGAAACAAGGGGACCGGCGGATCGGTGATCGCGATAGACAATGACGGCGGCAAGCTCACCAAGTTATGGGAGTCCCCAACTGCGCATAATCCCAACAGCACAAGCATGGACGCGTCGGGTAATTTCGTGACCGTGGCCGACGGGTATCCGGACGGGCAGCCGGGGAGCTTCTCGTTGTTCAACGGAAAGACCGGCGACCTGGTCTGGCAATACCCGACGCCAAACATGAACTGGCCGATGTTCATCAGCGCGGATGCATCGGGAATCGTCGCGGGATCGGATGACGGGAATGTGTTCTATTTTACGACCGGTTAACCGGAGTGAATCGGCAGCACGCATTCATAACGCAAAAAGGCCGCCCCCGGGGACGGCCTTTTCGTAGTTGCTCCGGTTGCTTACGCCCTCGCGCTTCCGGCCGTTTGCAGGCGGCCGCTTACTGCGTCCCAGTCGATGTTTGAGAAGAAGGCCTCGATGTATTTCGGACGGTCGGCCGGGGCGTAATCCTTGATGAACGCATGCTCCCAGACGTCCATGATGAGGATCGGTGTGTAGCCGGCAACGTTGCCGGTCTCGTGCAGATTGATCCAGTGATTCGAGATCGCACCATTCGACGGATCCTGATACGTCGCGGCCCAACCCACGCCTCTCATCTTACCGGTTGCGACGAAGTCTGCTTTCCAAACTTCGTAGCTTCCAAAGCTCTCCTCGGCCGCTTTAGCGAATGCCGAATCCTTGTTCGGATCGCCGGTGCCCTGCTTCTTCATATTCCCGAAGTAATACTCGTGGAGCACCATCCCGTTATACTCGAATCCGTACCGGCGACGAAGCTCCGAGAATGCCGCCATCTTCGTCGAATCCAACTGTCCTCCGCCGATAAGCTCGTTGACCTGCTCATTAAGCAGGTTAGTGTTGGTGACGTAACCTTCGTACAGCTTGAAATGCATCGCGAGAGTCTCATCGGAGATCCCGTTCAGGCCGCTCAGATCGAAAGATTTTGCTTTATAGACTGTATTCAAACCCATCGTATTTCTCCTTATTTTTGTAGGCCGATTATAACAAACGACGTTATGGTGTCGGCTCCTCGACGGGACGCGGTCCGGCGTCCATGCCTTTTACACTTGCCTGATTGACGACGCGGACGTGCAGATCATCCATCACCCGGATCTGACAGGAAAGCCGCGTATGGTCTCCAAGGTCAGTCTTCGTCGCAAGTATCGCCTTTTCCGGATCACCGATCGGTCCCGGATCTCCGGCAAGTATCTCGACACGACAGGTCGTGCATCGTGCGTTCCCGCCGCACCGGTGAAGAATGTCGATACCGCCGTCCTCGAGCGCAAGCACAAGCTTTCGATCTCTTTCGGTCTCGACCGAAACTTTTCCGTTGGCCGTCTCGGCCATAACTATGTGCATCAGTTAAGTCTCCTTTACCTTGAATTTGTCACAAGCACGAACTCTTGCGCAAGTTTTGATCATTTGGCGAGCGTGACTTTTTGGCGATTCTCATCGATCGCTACGAAGATCACCTCGGCCTCGGTAACTTTTACGAGCTCACCCGGTGTCCCGAATCGTTCCGCTTCGACGTCGACGTGGATCGTGATCGATGTGTTTCCGACCTTCACCGTCCGTGCGTAAAAGCTGACCAGGTCACCGATGAACACGGGCTCGTGAAAGATCACTTCTTTCATCGCGACAGTAACGAAGCGGTTATGCCGGGTGTGTCTGACCGCCTCGACGCCGCCCGCCACGTCGATGTAGCTCAGAATGATGCCTCCGAAAACCGTGCCGTGTGCATTCGTATCGCGCGGCATCATCGTCAAGCGGATCGCTGCGTCGCGTGTCGGTGTTGTGTCTTCCATAAAAGAAAAATAGCTTTCCCAAGTCAGAGCCGCGAGCGGTAGCGACCGGGGCCTGCTCCTTAAAAATCTCTAGCCGCGGATCTGCGCGGATTGCG
>CAMLKY010000137.1 GCA_946480545.1 uncultured Acidobacteriota bacterium | reverse complement strand
TATTCACATTGATGTACCAGCGGTAAAATTCAACGAGCTACGCGGGAAAGGAGCGCCGGATGGCGACACATCGACGGTCGTACGCGAACGAGTGATGCGAGCCAGAGACATACAGCTTCGCCGGTTGAACGGCGACGGCATCTTCTCAAATTCGGCGATGCTGCCCGGGCAGATCCGTACTCACTGTACGCTCAACAATGAATGTGAGGCCCTGCTTGAAAAGGCAATGCAACGCCAGGGACTCTCGGCGCGAGGCCACGACCGGATCCTGAAGGTGGCACGGACCATCGCCGATCTGGCCGCCAGTGAGCACATCCAGCCGCCGCACATAAGTGAGGCGATCAACTATCGCTCGTTGGATAGGAATTACTGGGTGTAGTAAGAAAAGGATGAAGGCAGAAGGATGAAGGCGGAGGGCAGCAAGCAGACGGCCGAAGGCAGAAAACCGAGCTAGGCAGCTATTAGGTCACGAAACCAATCGTTGACGACGCAGTCGATCACCAGGTGGATCCGGACATGCACGGTGTTGTTTCGAACACTATGCGGAAGGTTGAAGTTTAGGTACCATGCTTCGCCTTCTTTCATGACGACTCGCTCTCCTCCGAGATAGAACTCAATCTCGGGGCTGGTCTTGATCGGTACGTGAACACGCGCCAGGCCGTCGTCGGCGCTGAGCTTATAATCTCTATGCTCGCGAATCACCGCACCGGCACCTAACCTCAGGAACCGAACAGCCTCTGTCTCGCATTTAAATTCCTTTAAGATTTCCGCCACGGCCGGGCACCTGACAAGCGCGTTCGTGTCGGCGTAGCTCTCCGCTGTCGGGTCCGGGTAGAGCGTGACATTCACGTTCGCGTTCAACGGCGCCCTCAACGCGATCCCGCTCCAATCACCTTCGTAGTATTGCTTGTTGAAGTGCGGCTCCCAGTCGTCGGAAGTGAACTTCGAGAGGTCTTGCGCGACTGATGCCGCGTCGAACACCATCGGTAGTTTTACGATCGGCGGTGCCATAAGTATTTCCCGCGAAGCCACCTCAACAGAAAACTGGAGCGTGCTCAGTTAAGAACACGCTCCAGGTAAAGAAACGCACAGCGTGTGCAGATCAGGGCTGCGAGTTCGTCTTCGCCTTTGCGGTATTCGTAGCCTTCGAGCCCTCGGGCACAAAGTCGATGCCCGACCGATCCTCGATCACGCTCAGGCTGCGTGGTACAAACTCGAAACGTTTGTGCCGAGCCGACATCATATACGTCTGACCGCTCGGTACCGCAGCAAAACGGTAATACCCGAACGGGTTCGTAACCGCCCAGATGACGACGCCTTCCTGATTCGTCATCGAAACGGTCGCCCCAGCCAAGCCCCGCCCGCTGCGATCCATCACCCGGCCTGAAACGATGACGTTTGCAGCCGTTGGCCCGAGCACTTGCTGCGCAAACGGGGTCGCATTACTCGAATTGAAGTTCGACGTGCCGTTGTACTGCGCCGTTATGTTGTAGGTCGCCGCGACCGTAAAGGTAAGCTGACACGTTGCCTGTGCACTGGCATTCAATGGCGTGTTCGCACAGAATGCCTGTCCATCGCGGAAGAAGGTTACGGTGCCGTTCGCACCAACCGAAGCAACGCTGGGTGCCTGTGCCGTGACCGTTGCGGTATACGTAACAGGGATACCAGTGCCAACCGGATTGGGCTGATTGGATGTGATAGTGGTAGTAGTGTTCGCGGGGTTCACGACCTGCGGGTCGCCCGTCAGGGTTCCTGTGCTTCCCGCGAATCCGCCACCTCCAACTCCAACCGTGGCTCCTAAATACTGAGCCGTGATCGAGTGGTTGCCGACGCTCAGGGTTGATGTCGTGACAGCCGCCTGGCCCAAACCGTTGAGAGCTACCGGCCCTCCGATAGGCGTTGCTCCATCAAAGAACTGCACGTTTCCGGTCGGGGTACCGGCCCCCGAGGTCACTGTGGCAGTGAAGGTGACAGGCTGACCGAAAACGGACGGGTCAGCCGACGACGTGACCGCCGTCGAGGTCGCGAACGGCGTAAGTGTAAATGTTACACACCAGCCGGCGATGGTGCTGGCTCCGCCCCCGGGCCCGTCATCAACAGCGTAAAGTCTCCACGTACCGTTCGGGTTCGTCGTCCCAAATGTCGATGTAAAAGTCGCAACTCCGCTGGGAGCGGCTTGGGCTGCTCCGGCCGGTGCGGGAATCGGGAAGGTGTCGACTTCGATATGGTCCGTGGGTCGAAATGTGCCGCTGGCGAGCACCCCGGTCCCCAATGGGGATCCGGCGCTGTCGGCCAACACCAGATTGACGTTCGCGGGATTAACGGCGTCTCCGACATCCGACATCATCTCAAATGCGGCTCCGGTGGGACCGACCAGCATAAGATCTATGTTGCTCGGCCGCGGCGCGTTGAAGCCATTGATGGTTGCGGTTACCGTTGCGACCGTGCCGAACAAGCCGGAGACGGTTATGTTCGATGGGTAAACAGGAGCGGGCGTACCGCTGTCGGGGAACGTCAAGCCTCCGTTATTACAGAACTGAGCTCCGGTCTGCACCGTTGGGCTATTGATCACTTGCGAGAGCGATGCGTTGCTCGTCCCGAGCGTGGCCGTTCCGCTGTAGGTCGCCTGGATGGTGCGAGTGCCTTCGGCGAGAGCCGCTGTAGAACACGTCGCCTGACCCGAGACATTGACCGCAACGCCGGTACAGCCCGCGATCGCGACTCCCTGCTGCGTGAAGCTCACGGTTCCGGTCGTCACCGGAAGACCGCTGCTGGCTACCGTGGTCGTCGATGTAAAAACAACATTCTGTCCGACCGTCGACGGATTTACGCTTGAGCCGATAGCGGTATTGGTCGCCTCGATCCCGCCCACCGTCGTGATATCGATCGACCATCCGCCGCCGATAGTAGATGCTCCGCCGCCCAGACTATCGTCGACAACATAAAGGTTCCAGGTGCCGTTCGGGTTGAGACCTCCAAATGTTCCATTCAGCGTCGCACTCCCCGTCGGCGCCGGGGTACCGTGGGTGCCACCCGGGGCCGGGGCGGGGAAAACATCCGGCGTGTCTCCAACACTTCCCGACGTGATATTCGTGGGGCGGTAAGAGCCTGCAACCAGGACCGGCGCGCACGGAGGAGCTGACGCAGAATCGGGCATGAGAGAGCCAGCTTGATCGTCCGCGGTTATGTCCACTGTTGTTACAGCACACAGACCGCCGACGTCGGATGCGATCACGAGCGTCTGCCCGCCTGGGCCTACGAGGAGAAAGTCCAAGTCACGAGGCCTGAGCGCCGTCAAGTCAGAGATCGTAACATTGACATCGGATATCGTACCGACCAGGCCTGAGACCGCTATCGGTGATGGGTACAACGGAGTCGACGTTCCGGGAGGCGATGCACCCGCCCTATCGTTGACGGTTAGCGCCGTTGTATTCGAGAACACGGCCAAGACCGCTGGGTCATCGGCCGGCGTGGTCTTCACCGTACGAGGGAGAGCGAACAGATCCAGTCCGGTAAGTCTGGCGCCTTCGAAGCCAAATCCGAGAGCTATTGCCGGAAGTTGAGTGAGTGAGATTATTAAGACCGCAAGTGCCTGCGATAAATATCGTGAAGTCGAGTGAAAGTTGATCTTCATTTATTACCCCTTAGAAGCCGAGCTAAAATACGGAACCCCCGGCCGGTCGGGATCGGCCGGGGGCTCATAGGTTGGACCGCTAACCCGAGGTCAGCGATATTATCCATTCGAGCCGTTCGCGAACCAGCGAACCCAAACTACCGTCCTGGGTATCGCCCTCGCCGGCATTGAAGTCGGTTGTTGTATCGGTGCCAGGCCCGCCACTGAACGAGTCCGGTCCCGAGCCTCCAGTAAGAACGTCGTCGTCATTGCCACCCTCGAGGATGTCGGCGCCATTGTCGCCTCTCAGGATGTCATTGCCGTTCTCGCCGCGGATTGTATCGTCGCCGTGTTCTCCGTCGAGCGTATCGTTTCCGCTCCCGCCATTCAGTACGTCATTGCCCGTACCGCCGCAGACAAGATCATTACCGCCACCGGCGTTGACCGTGTCGCTGTCCTGTCGCCCGAAGATCATATCGGCGCCGGCGGTGCCGCTGATGTTGTCCGCGTTGCTAGTGCCGACGATAACAGTAACGGTCACGGTCCCGCTCTCTGAGCCGTCACTGACCGTGACGGTGATCGTTGAGCTCTGGATCGTTGTCGGACTCGTGGCAACCACCGTCATCGTACGATTCGCTCCGCTGCCGCCGAATGAAATATTCGCATTCGGAACAAGCGTAGTGTTCGACGAGGTGGCGCTGAGCGTCAGGTTTGCGGCCGGCGTGTCGGAGTCGCTCACGGTTAGGTTAATCGTTCCGGTCGCTGCTCCACTTCCGCACGCGCCGCCGCCGCTGACGGCGACCTCAGGTCCATCATCTACAGCATTGACGGTGATGCTTACGGTTACGGTGTTCGAGTCAAGATTCGTATTGTCACGAGCCTTGTACGTGAACGAGTCGGCACCGAAGAAGTTCGGGTTCGGCGTGTAGCTGAACGAACCGTCTGCGTTGAGCATGAACGACTGGGCGTTCGAAGGCCCGCTAACAAGGACCGCCGTCAACGTCGCACCGGCATCCGGGTCGGTGTCGTTCCCAAGCACTCCCGGAGCAGCGACGTTTAGCGGTTGGTCTTCATTGGTCGCGTACGCATCCGGATTTGCCGTGGGTGCCGTCCGTACGACTTGTACGACCGTGTTCGAAGTGCTCGCGGCGTAGCCACCGCCGCCCGCACCGACCGAGGCTCCAAGATAATGCGCGGTGATGTTATGGCTGCCGCTAGCAAGGGCCGATGTGGTCAGCGTTGCTTCACCCGCAGCGTCGAGCGTGTCGGTTCCAAGGCTCGTCATGCCATCGAAAAATTCGACCGTGCCGGTCGGTGTTCCTGCAGAAGACGCCACGGTTGCCGTGAACGTTACGCTATCGCCCGTATTAGAAGGATTTAGCGATGAAGCCAAAGCCGTCGTGGTTGAGAAGGGCGTAACAGTAAAGTTAACGCACCAGCCGGTTAGTGAGCTGGCCCCGCCGCCGACACTGTCATCGATCGAGTAGAGCGACCACGTCCCGTTTGGCTGAGTTCCACCATAGACAGAGCCGAAGGTCGCAGACCCGGCCGGAGCGGCGAGACTAAACGAGCCTGGTGCCGGAGCCGGGAAGACATCGGGCTGCCCTATGACCGCGGAATCGGTCGGGCGATATGTGCCCGACGAAAGTGGTAGACCGATTGGCATCAATCCCGCCGCCGAATCTGTGAGCGCCAGATTGACGTTTGTAGCCGCCGTCGTTCCGTCGCCGACATCGGACATGATGACAAACGCCTGACCGCCGGGCCCTACGAGAAGGAGATCAAGATTGTTTGGACGCGGGGCCGTAAGACCGTTCAAATCGACGCTGACGCTTCCGACGGTACCGAACAAACCAGAAACCGAAATGTTAGATGGATACGGCGTTGATCCGCCGGGCGGGTCCACGATACTGATCCCGCCGTTGTTACAGAACTGGGCACCCGTCGCGACCGTTGGACTGTTGACCGTCTGGCTCAGGCTCGCACTGCTGATTCCAAACGAAGCCGTGCCGCCATAATGAGCGCTGATCGTACGCGTCCCTTCAGGAAGCATGGTCACGCATGTGGCCTGGCCTGACCCGTCGACCGCTACGCCGCTGCATCCCGCGATCGCTACGCCATTGTTCGCGAACGAGACGGCCCCCTCGGTGACGGGGCTTGCACCGCTTGTGACCGTCGCGGTGAACGTGATGTTCTGCGTCGTCAGAGCCGGATTTGCCGACGAAGCGATCGCAGTCGACGTGATCGCGATATTCTCGTCGGTTGTGATCTCGATCGACCAGCCGCCACCAACCGTCGACGTGCCGCCGCCCAGTGAATCGTCGACGGCATAAAGATTCCAGGTTCCGTTAGGCGCTATTCCGTTGAATGACGAGCCGAATGTCGCCGTGCCCGTCGGGGCCGCGTGGTTGTACGGACCTGCGGGAGCGGATGCTGGAAAAGTATCTACCTCGATGCCGAAGACATAATTTGTGGGCCGGTACGAACCAGTTGTGATGACCGGTGCGCACGGCGGAGGTGCCGCTGAGTCA
>CAMLKY010000136.1 GCA_946480545.1 uncultured Acidobacteriota bacterium | reverse complement strand
ATGCATCGCCACGCGCGCCTCGCTTCACGTAGACGAATCGGGCCGCAGCCTCGAGCTCGTACTCGAACGTCCCGGGCCGAGTTCCTTTGATGGCTTCCTTAACCCCTTCCGCGCCGATCTTACCCGCCATTCGCATCCTCTGGATCTCGTACGGGGTCTTTACCCATCGCAGATCGTCGAGGATGGGGCTGATGTCGAGAAGCTCGAGCTGCGGTTGCCACGCATGGAGTCCGGCGATGACGTACTTCGTTCGAGCGATACGCGGGAAGGACAAACCCATGTCCATTGCGTCATGCATCACCACTTCGGATCGTGAAAGCTGCAGTTGATCGGGAGGTGTCAGCGGAACATATAGGCGTTTCGCGCCACGCATTCGAAAGTTAAAAGTCGAATAGAGATCTTCCAGCGGCGCTATGGGAAGTCCATAAACTGTCGCCGCATCTTTTATATCGCGTAAGCCGGGCCCTTCGGAGCGGACCTTCCACTCGGGTTTCTTTGGCGCGATGATGGTCGCTCGCTTGCTCTGACCATCCAGAAGCAGCATCGCGCCGGGCTCTTCGAGCCCGGTCAGATAAAAGAAATCGGGCGCCTCGCGATACCGGACGCTGTGCGGGTGCTCCTCATTCGCGAACACGATCGCGACATCCTGCCCGATCTTTTCGAAGACCCGATCGCGCCGGGCTGCAAACTCGGCTTTGTCGAATGCGAAAACGGAGAGAGCTAAAGACAGCGTAAAGACAATTAGAACGGTAAGACGTGCGGCGTGTTTTGATTGCATAGGGCGTAAATGGCTCCAGATGAGATTTTTGAAATCTTAGCATCCAAGCTTCGGGGCCAGCCACCAGTCGAGCCTTTGCGGCTTAGCAGCTTTGCAAGAGCATCCTGGCTCGATCATCCCCGGAATGGTTTTCTCGCAAAGGTGCCAAGCCGCAAAGTTTCGGATATTCCTTTGACAGACCGGCGAATTTTCCCGTAAACTCTACGTTTTCACTTTCGGGTGAATACTGATGGAGAGCGACTATGCCGAAGAGAACTTATCAACCGAACAACCGCCGACGCGCAAAAAAGCACGGGTTCCGGGCGAGGATGGCGACGAAGAACGGCCGCGCAGTACTAAAGCGCCGCCGGGCGAAGGGCCGCAAGCGTCTGACGGTTCAGCACTACTAAGATTTGGTCTAGAACGGGAAACTCGGCTCGCCAAGCGCGCCGAGTTTCTGCGTGTTTACGAACAGGGTAGGCGATTTGAAGGCCGGTTTATGACGATCTTTGTACTGCCGAACGACCGCGGCATCCAGCGGTTGGGTGTGACGGCAACGAAGAAGGCGATCGGGAAATCGCACGACCGGAATCGCGCGAAGCGACTGTTGAGAGAATCGTTTCGCCTGAGCCGCCCTGTCCTGAACGCGATCGACGTTAAGTACGACTGGGTGATAAATGCGAGGCGTAGCTTGCTACGAGTAAAGCTCGAGAAGCCGCTGGCTGAGTTCAAGCAGCTTGCCGCCCGGATCGGCAATTTATAGGTGTATATCAGCCGCTGTGGCAGAATGTCCGTATCGATGAAATTCGTGGTTCTCGATCTGCTGAGCTTTTATAAAGCGATGATCTCGCCGTTTCTGCCGCCGGCTTGTCGCTTTGAGCCGACGTGCTCGGACTATGCCCGGCAGGCCGTAGAGAAATACGGGGCGTCAAAAGGAACCTGGTTAGCTTTCAAACGTATCTTACGCTGTCAACCGTTTTGCAAAGGTGGGCATGATCCGGTGAAGTGATTTGCGATTTTCGCTTTTCGATTTGCGATTGAAAACGAAGCAAGGTCGCAGATCGAGGGTCAGAATTCGCAGATTCCGATAATGGAAAATAGCAATAATAATCAAAGTCAGTTTCGATTTCTGACCGCCGCGGTGCTTTCAATGTTGGTGTTGTTGGGGTGGTCTTATTTTTACGCTCCGACCCCACCGGCGAACAATAACACCGCAACAAATACCGCGGAGGCCCCGGCAGCCGCGACGCCTGCACCCGCTCAACCCGCAGCGCCGGCTCCAGTCCAGGCACAGGATCCTGCACAGGCCGACACGGTCCCTAACCGTTCGATCACGATCAAGTCTCCGCTATATGAAGTGACTCTCGATTCAAAAGGTGCGGTCGCGACGAGTTGGTTGATCGTTAGGAACAAGTCACCGAAGAGTGACTACGCGATCTTCGCCGACGGATCGACCGAGTCGAATCCAAAACCCCTTCAGTTGATCTCGCAAAGGGCGCTCGAGCAGAACCCACGCGAAGTACCGTTCCGTCTGATCAGCGGTGACGCGACGATGACGTCGCTCGCTAACGAAAGGAACTACCAGGTTTCAGAACCGTCGGATACGGTCACTCTGGCGGACGGGCAGGAGAAGACGATCGAATTCACACTTGCCGGCGAAAACGGTGTCACGATCCGAAAGGTTTTCACTTTTCGGGCCGGGAGCTATGTCGCAGACCTCGCGGTCGATTTTCGTCAGAACGGTCAGCCCGTGCCGGACACCAAACTCGCGATCGGTGCAAGTATCGGCGATCACGCGATCAACTTCCATAACATCTATCACACCGAATCCGAGGCCGTAGCCGCCGTGAACGGCGATATCAACCGCCATTGGGGAAACTACTCCTTCACGTACGATGCGAACGGTCAGGCAACATTGCACGACAGTGGCAACGTCGATTGGGTCGCGATGGGCGACACATATTTTGCGATGGCGGCCATCCCGACAGTTCCTGTGCAGAACGTCGAATATCGCGCGTCGAAGTATGACGTGCCGATCGAGCCGGTTTACGACAGCATCTTCAACTGGGTGATCAGGAGCCCGAAGTCGACCGAGACGCGACACCTCGTAACGGCTTTCATGCCGATTCCGACTGACGGTACGGTCACGAAGATATACACCGGTACAAAAGACTATTTCCTGCTGAATCAGCTGAGCGATTCGCTTTCGAAGGATGTCGGACGCGAGATATCGATCGTTAATCTGATCAACTTCTCGAATTACTGGTGGCTTCGCTGGATGACGAAGCCGTTGTCGATCCCGATCCTTTACGCGCTCGATTTCTTCAATAAGATCACTGCCAATTACGGCACTGCGATCATCATCTTTACTTTTCTTTTCTACTCCTTGCTGTTTCCGCTTCGGTGGTCGCAGTCGAAGTCTTTCAAGAAGGCGTCGGCAAATGCGCCGAAGATGAAGGAGATCCAGGACAAGATCAAGGATCTGCAAAAGAAGGGAATTCCGATGGACGATCCTCGGATGCGTACGCTTCAGATGGAACAGCTCAAGATGACGAAGGACGCGCTGCCGATCGGCGGATGTCTTCCGATGCTTCTGCAGTTTCCGCTCCTGATCGCGTTCTACACGGCCATCACGGTGTCGCTCGATGCGAGGCAGGCGTCATTCCTCTGGTTACCTGATCTTTCGGCGGCCGACCCGTGGCACATTCTCGAGTTCGGATTCGCGCTCTCGATGGTGCTCGCGATGAAGTTCACACCGACAGCTCCTGCCGTCTCCCCGGAACAGCAGATGCAGCAGAAGATGATGACCTATCTGATGCCGGTCATGATGTTGTGGGTCATGTGGACGGCACCGGCCGGACTGCTCATTTACTGGCTGTTCGGTAACGTCGTGAGCTTTGGTCAGCAGATGATCATTAACCGGATGAACAAGACGAATCAGCCGCCGGCTGCCGAGATCGTCGATGATGTACCCAAGGGTGCAAAGAAGGTAAAGGGGAAGCCGAAACTAAGTACATCGTAAATTGGATGCGAAAGAGTCTCGTCCGAATCTTGCCGCTTGTCGCTTTGCTCGCCGTCGTGCTGGCGTGCAGGAACGTGGATGTCAGTCCATCGGACAAGGAGATGTTTGTCCGCGGCAAGGATCTTCACGATTTCGGTGTTGAGGTCGCGAACCCGGAAAGCTACGAGAAGTTCACCAAGACCCGGTACTTTGACGGAGCCGAGGATATAGAGTATGAATTCGAGCCTCCCGAGTCAGAGGCGATGCTCTACATGGCTCAGACGATAAGTTACGAGCCAAAGAAGAGCGACGCTAAATTGGGACAGGTGGCCGAAGATTCCGTCGTCGGGCTCGCCTTGAAGGCGTACGGACTGGAGAAAGTCGAGCTTCGCGATTTTTATCGTTATGGCGACTCGAGTACTTTCTACGCATTGAAGAAAGACGGTCAGAACGTCGGCAATTATTTTCTGGTCATCGAGGGTGGGAAGACTTTTAGCTTTCTGATCTCGGGGGTTTATGTTGACGATACCGAGACGTGGCGTGAGATAGTCGAACCGAGACTCAAACTATTCTCGGCTTATAAACCAAAGTAACGAATGATGAACGAGACCTGCGAAGCTGCTGAGAAATTTCTTGTAGAGATCACCGCTGATATGGGGCTCGATCTCAAGGTTGACTCGACGTGGACCGATGAGGGATGCCTGTTGAACCTAAGCGGAGACGATGCTCATCTGGCGCTCGCGGAAAACGGCGAGCTGCTCGACGCTTTCGAGGTGCTTCTGTTTCAGGTGATGGGACGCGGCCTCGACAGACAGCACCGGTTCGTCGTCGACGCCGACGGCTTTCGACAAACACGCAAAGCTGAGCTTCACGCAATGGCGAAGTTCGCTGCGGGCCATGTTCGCAAGAACGGTGTTCCGTTTACGTTTGGCGTGCTCAATTCAACTGAGCGGCGTGTGATTCACATGGCGCTGCAGCAGGAGGAGGATCTGTTAACCGAGTCGGTAGGTGATGGTCGCGAACGGAGGCTGCAGGTTCGACTCAAGTAGAGTATCGAGATCGTGTCGATAAGAGTGCAGGGCCCGCGGGTTCTGTGCTCTTTTTCATTTGGTGTGGTGAAATGTTTGACGTGGACACGATCGTCGCACTTGCAACTCCTATCGGCCGTTCAGGGATCGGCGTAGTTCGCCTGAGCGGTCATGATGCTTTGCCGATCACGAAACGTCTGGTAGCGGACCCCGATTTTTCGCCGGACCCGAGGACGGCGACGCTGACGCACATCCACGATCTATCCAGCGACGAGGTGGTCGACGAGGTCCTCGTAACATTCTTCCGGTCGCCGCACTCGTTCACGGGTGAGGATGTTGTCGAGATCAGTTGTCATGGTTCGCCGGTGCTGCTTCGGCAGGTGATCGACGCAAGCCTGGCTCTCGGCGCGCGAATGGCCGAGCCTGGCGAGTTCAGCCTGCGAGCCCTCAGCAACGGCCGCATGAACCTCGCCGAGGCCGAAGCGATTCGCGACCTGATCAACTCACAAACCTCAGCCGCCGCTAGGCAAGCGATCAAGCAGCTACGCGGGGAATTCTCACACCAACTCCAGCCGCTAAAGGATGAACTTCTCGACGTCATCGTCGTCCTCGAATCCGCGTTGGAATTTGTCGAAGACGATCTGCCGCAGGCCCAAGTCGAAGATTTGGGCGAGCGTCTCGACGATATCGCACAACGAGTCGGGAAGATCGCGTCGACGTTCAAGGCTGGCCATTTGATTCGCGAGGGTCTGCGGGTAGCGATCGTGGGACGGCCGAATGTTGGCAAATCGAGCCTCTTCAACGCACTCCTCGGAACGGACCGTGCGATCGTCACCGAAATTCCAGGGACGACGCGCGACCAACTTCACGAGCAGTTTTCAATAAAGGGTATTCCTGTTTCGCTGATCGACACGGCCGGACTTCGAGAGACGCTCGACACCGTCGAGAGCATTGGCGTCGAGCGCGCGCGCCGCACGATAGCGGATGTTGATCTGGTAGTTGCCCTACTCGATGTGTCTGAGCCCGAGACTACTGAAGATATCGCGATCCTGCGAAGTATCGAATCAACGCCTCACCTGGTCGTGCTTAATAAGATCGACAAGGTCGACGGCGCAGTCATCGATGCTTATCGACATGCAATCGACGGCGACGCACGAGTGCTGCGTGTCTCCGCGAAAACGCACCAGGGCCTTGACGATCTTATGTCGGCCATTGTGGAGCCGTTTGCTACTCACGAAATGTCAGACGGCTTCCTGGTCTCTGATGCACGGCACCACGACCTGCTGTTGCGCGCGCAAGATGAGATCGCTAGCTCAATTGCACTCCTCAGTAAGTCGACAAGCGAGGAGATCGTCCTCGTGGGC